>NZ_JAUSWV010000001.1:300000-479047 GCF_030815485.1 Streptomyces rishiriensis
CCCTCGGTGACTGGCTTCAGAATGGCAGCAGCCGCTACGGCGTAGCCGTTCATGGAACTTGCAACACGCATGGGTGTCGCGCCGGTCGGCGGCGTCTGGCCGCGCTCCAGGCAAGCCAGTGCGGCCGCGCGCTCATTATCCCGTCTGGCTGCCTGCGGGTCGGTGATCTGCAGAGAGGCCGGGATGAGTTCGCTGAATGGAGTCGTTCTGATGGGAATGTGGTTCAGCGAGGGAGCTACTGAGCGGAACATTGCATGCCTTCGATTCCCGAACTTGCGATCGAACAAGATCCGGAAGCGATCAATAGAGGCAGCGTCACGGGCGCGATAGGTGTCTGCCGCGCGTTCCGCGCGTGCCGCCTGCACCCTCCTGCTCTCCGGGTCGATCTCCACCTCTGTATGCACAGCAATTTTGATCCTCATAGAAGCCGCATCCTCCTCTGTCATCTTTCTTCTGCCGGCCCTCACGGAGGCTCTTTTCAGCTACTACGGATGCAGCGGCGTTTCGGTTCTCTTCTCACCCGACGATGTTCCACAGTCCGCGGGGCCGTCCTGGTTGTCAGCCACCGAGGTCGATGGTCGGTTCCGCAACGGGAGAAGGGGTCGTCGGCCCCTGAGTGGTCGGACAGGGGCCGGTGGGCGTGCATGTCGGTGCGGAGGATGTCGCCGAGGACCCTGGCATGTCATGGGTCGGACATCTTGACAGGCCTCGACCGCGTCGCGGTCGGGCCGCCACCTCACTAGCCATTCGTGGCACCAGCGCACCCCACGGGCCTCGGTCTATGCGGGAGCTCAAGCGGCTCGGGCGTGTCAAGAGGTCACCGTGCGATGGGCTCGCACCACCAACACCGACGAGTGACCGAGCGGGGAGTCAGTGACGCTCGACGGCGCAGGACGCCATCCGGTCTCAGCCGAGGCCTCGCGAACGGGTCGCACCGGCGTCGGCAGACCAGCGCGACGAGAGCACGCTGTGCGGCCGGAGCGTGCAGCGGTGTTCACCCTCAAGGGTGACGGTGAGCATCGTGCCCACCCGATCGCCAGGTGCGGACCGTGTCCGGAGCGATCCGCAGCCGACGCGACGCCTCCATGATCGAGTGGCCGTCGGCGCACTCCAGCACGATCCGCGACCGCTGAACCAGAGCCTGAGCCGTCACACGGCGGCGTCATCACACAAGGTGACCAGCCCGCCTCGCCCTACGGCACAGCAGGAATGAGACTCACCCGCCGCCGTCCCAAAGCGGCCCACGGTGAGCGGCCCCGCAGCCGATGCCGGAATACGACGACACCGCAGCCGTTGAATACCGCTTCCTGCCTTACCGGCGCTGCTGACCGTAGGAATTTCCTGTGCTGCTGGGCCCGTGGATCGGCATTGCACCCGCTGGCGCACAGGCATATTGCGGCTGGGATGTTCCGGTTCCCGAAGTGGGGGCATGACCCGGGGTCGAGGGGGTTGCCAGCATTGCCGCGTACGAGGCGTAGGCCGACGCCCCGGGAGTCATCGGCTGTTCCTGCCCATGGATATCCTGCTGCCGCGAGCCGGCGGCCTCCCGCCGGGGCGCCTGGCCATATGCCGGGCGCGCCGCACTTCGCTGCTGCTGAATAACCTTCACATAATCCAGCAGCACCTTGTCGGACGCCGCACCGCTCTTCAACTCTTCTCGCCATTCACTGAGCAGTTGCATGGACTGCGGCTGCGTCCAGAGATGCGGCTGCACTTTGCCCCACTCGTGGTAGTGCGGACGCGAAGTGTCCTGCCCAGGAATCCCTGTCGATACATGAAGGCGGGTGTAGTACATTCTTGCCGCAAAACGCATATTACTTTGCATCGCGAGAGCCCACTGCCGCAAAGAATGGTGCTCCGACTGCACGACACCGGAAACAGAGGCCGTGGCGACAGCCGGGGGGACAGGCGTGGGGACAGGCGTGGGGACAGGCCGAGCCACCGGTTCATGTCGTGATGGACCTGCTCCAGCCGTCGCCGTCGGGGAGTGCTGATGGACCGGGGGTACGGGGCGGAATCCCGAGTAGGAGGGCACGAAAGGCTCGGGCCCGACCGGGGCGGAGATGCGGGTTTGAGGCATGGAGGGTTGAGTCACACCTGAAATGCGAGTGGTTGGCATTCCAGACGTAGGTGTGTCCTCTGGCAGCAGTAGTTTGTCCCCGATCGCAATTACGTTGAAATTTCGCTCTCTCAGGGCCTTTGCCGCCTCAGGTAGCAGCGAAACATAATTCGGATCCTTTTTCCCTGCTGCACGCACTTTCGCTCTGTACAGGATCTGTCCGACATCGATGCCATTTACATGATAAGAACTGGGTGGCAGCTTGGGACGCCCGTAGTCGTCCTTAGCAAATGGATAACTCCTAATGAAGGCCGCGACCGCCAGGTCCTTCACGTGGCGCGCATATTCAGACTCCGTCTGCGTATCGTGCGCTAATGCCTGCCTGTCTCCGTGCGCCACGATGGAGAAACCCTTCACTCTAAGGCTTTCCACCTGGTAATGATCAAGATTCCTGTCAACGCTACCCAGGTGGTCGACCCGTGCACCGACCAATAGTCGCGCAAGAGCACCTATGTCATTCGGTGCGCTTGTACTTGGTATGAGAGGACGCCCGTTCGCATCCCTTTCAAATTCGAAATTTTCTATGACTTCCACAAAATCGCGCATCGGTACTCCCTTTTCCGTGATAATGGCGTGCCGGGTTCGGCCCCGCCCCGCTGCCCTGCAGGAGCCCTGCTCATAAGGGATACAGGCTTGTCGAGAGTTTCTGCTGGTACTACGGATGCGGCTCCGCAGAAGTTCGGTGCGACTCGTCTCTATCGCCGCGATGCGGTACGTGACGGCCTGCTGGCTGGGCTTCGCCCAAGGCTGGAAGTCAGCGTGTTTTTCAGTCGGCGGCAATGGTGTTGAGGTCCAGGTTGTGGCTGTGCAGAGGCCGGGTCCGAGTTTGTGGATGAGCCCGGTGTCAGCCCATAGGGACAGCTGCCGCTACATGGTGTGCAGGGTGATGTCGCCGGAGTGGGCGTCGATCTCCGCAGGTCTCCACAGGCGGGTCGGGTCGTCCTGCGGCGGCGCGAGAACGCGGTGCCGTCAGCGCTGGGCCGGGGCGGCGTGGCGGTCGTCGCGTGAGGCCGCGGGCAATGACGGTGGTCCGGGTTCGAGGACGGAGACGGTGAACTCGGCGATCAGCAGGCCCTCAATGAAGCGGCCCGGATCGACTCCGCCCTCGTTGTCTGTCGGCTCAACACACTGCCGGGCGCCGCCCGCCGCTCGACCTCGACCGCCGGCACCCCCCGCTGCACGGCGGCGGCGGTCACCTCCGCCCCGGGGAGCCGAGGGCGCTGGAGGAATGGAACGGATTCTCGTACGAAGCCGCGGGCACCGCCGCAACCCTCGCGGACGCCGAGCGGTGGGTCAACGAACAGACACCCAGTGCCCATCATTGGCAGGCCTGACCTGAGCGACCCACGGGCTGGACGGTGAAGTCGCGGGCCAAACCGGGTCCTGGGCCGGTACAGGCCGCCGCGTACAACGGCGGCTCGTACCGAACCGGGTCCTGGGCCGGTACGGGCCGCCGTACAACGGCGGGCTCGTACCTGCCGACAGGCACAGGCGGGCGTCCCCGGGCTGACCCCCAACCGGGCTATGACCAACAGAATGTCCCGCGAACTGACCGGAGAATCTCATCCGGCAAGGACGAGGTTGTGCAGGCGGGCAGTGGCGAGCATGGCGTGGTGGACGCCGTCGCCTTTCAGGCGGCAGTCTCGGAGGCTCTTCCGGCCCTTCATCCGGGTGAAGACGTGCTCCACGCGGGCACGGGCTTTGGGGTGTGAGGCTTTGTGTTCCTCCTTCCGGGCCGGGAGTTCGGCCTGGCCCTTCTCGCGGCGGTGCGGGATGACCAGGCCGGTGCCCCGGTAGCGCCGTCCGCGATGACCGTGGTCTTGCCGACGGCGTCCTTCGCGCCGGACAGTTCCCACGCCTTGCGGTCGTTGCGGTTGCCCGGCAGCGGTCGGCCTACGGCGACGACGAGCCGGGTGTCGGCGTCGATGACGACCTGGTGGTCGGTGGAGTACCGGTAGCTGGTCGACTGCTCGGCGATGCTGTGGTCCCGGGTGGGAACGAGGGTTCCGTCCACGATCAGCACGGCGTCGCGGCGGAACCGCTTGCGCCGCTGGAGGGCGAGCGTGGGGCCCAGGTGGTCGATGATGCGGTCGGCCGCGGACTTCGACACCCCGGACAACGGGGCGAGCTGGGGCGGGGGGAGGTTGGTGCGCCAGTACGCGGCGGCCGGCAGCCCGGTTCTCCAGCGGCAGGCTCCAGGGCCTGCCCTTGCGGACCGGATCCGCCCCCTTCGCGCCGCAACGCGGTAATCACGTTGTTCGAACTGACGCGGGCTCACCCGGTGAACGGAGCTGTCCAGGACGGCTCCGACGCCGTGATCTGGCAAGGAGGCACGGGAGACCGACGGCCGCTCGCATGTGCTGGAGTACCCCATCCGCGGAGACATCACGCTGATCAGCGCCCGCTGTTCGGCGGTTCTGGCGCTCTTCGGATATGTGAGCCAGGCATACGGCGCTCGGAGCGATGGTGAGGCCTTGAACCCGAAAGGCTCTACAGACGTCTGATGAAGGGACGGACATCCGCCCCCCCCGGATCGGCGTCAGCCGCGCCCCTCAAGAAAAGAATGAGAACAATGCGAAACCTTGAACAGAGGATAGCCGACAACATTCGCGCATGGAAGAATGACCAAAGGATCCGGAAACCACACGAACTCGACGGAAGACCCGTCGACGTGAAGGGAATTATCACAGAACTGACCCATCCCACTCCAATTGATTCATCGATGCCGAACAGCGTGGCCCCACCGATCGAGATGGCGCGAGCAGTAAAGGACTTCGCGCAGTACACGACAGAACTGGCCGCCGCGGTGAGTTCGAAAATCCACAAGGCAGTCGACATGCAGGCAAGTCACTGGCTGCAAGAAAACAAAAAGATTTTCGATGCGGAATATATCGACAAGAAAATTTCCCGCCTACATGGTGCAGCCGGACATGCACCGGAAGAGACGGTGATTTCAGTCATTGAGGGCGTGAGCGATGCACAGAATACGATGGATACCGCAATGAGCACCTTGCAAGTGGTCACCGAGACCGCGCGCAGCAATGTCGTGAAGCAAGCCGAGATTTTTCACAAGCGGCATGAGGACGGGGTCTCCAGGTTGAAGCACTGCAATCTGGAGGCAATGGGAGATCTGCGCGAAAACGCAGAATCGTTCATGACAGTGCTGCACGAAGAGACGCGTACATTGCTGAGCGCCAGAGCCGAGATGGATAATACTCTGAATGGAGTATCAAGGAAACTCAATGGATTGCTGAGCCAAGTGAAGCGATTCGTTCCACGTGTACGGCCCAGGCCCGCAGAAGGCACTGCTCGTTCTGAGAAAATGCCATCGAACAGGCCTCCTAGGCCTGTTATCGCCAGAGACTTCTACGTCCCCAAGGCTGCCGCAATGACCGTGCCCGGCACGGACAGGGACAGGGACAGCGGGCGGGCTGCTCATGCCGGACGGAACGATACGTCGAGAAGTCCTGTGCCCTCGGCCGCTGCACGGCCTCACAGGTGAATGATGTACCCGAGACATCGGGCGAGGACACGGCCCGGACTTCGCGCGGCGCGCACAGTGCGCTCGTACTGACCCTGCCAGGCGTCACAGAGCGGAGCATGCACTCAACGGTCGGCATGGGATTGGTGCCCGCCGGAGCCGTCCTCGTCCAAGGCCGGGCGGGGCTGGACGGCACGATCGGACGCGCTGCGCGGCGCCGGGCGTTGGAATCGTTCCGTCCTGGGTCCCTGATCGTCTCTGTCCGCAGAGTCCTCCGTACCCTGTCTCCGTATCCGGGTGGCTGGTCGGCACGGTCAGGGCTTCAGGTCGTGCTCACCGAGCCAGGCGAGTGTGTCTTCTGCAATTTCGAGCCAGCCATGGTCGAACGGAGCGCTATGACCGCGGTCTTCGTATGTACGCAGGTCGGCCGGCGCGCCTTGGCGGACGTAGAGTTGATGGGCCCCTCGGACGACGACGGACGGCACGGTGTGGTCCTGGCCCGCGGCGATCAGCAGCAGAGGTCCGCGGTCGCCGCGATGGGTATCGACCGCGGTCGGCGAGGTCTTGCGAAAGTTCGCGGTGGACGCCTCGAAGAGCGGCCGCCCTGGGGACGGGATCGTGAGCTCGTTGTACAGCTGTTCGGATTCCTCCGACGAGATTGCGTTGCCGAACGCGTAGGCGAACTGGCGTTCTGTCAGTGCAACGGTTCTGCGCTTGTTGGCGGGGCTTCTGAGTACGGGAAAGCTCGAACGCAGCAGACTCAGCGGCACAGCCCTGACTCCCTTGATGGGTGCGGGCGAGAGGCACACGGCGCCGGCAGCCAGACCACGGTCCAGGAGCTTCTGCGCGATCAGCCCTCCGAAGGAGTGACCGACCACGATCGGAGCGTTGGGCAGGTCCTTGACGACCTGTGCGTAGGAGTCGGTGATCTCGTCGACGCCGACGTCCAGGAGTCGTCCGGTGTCGGCGCGTGTTGCTGCGACGGTGTCTCTGTCACCCGGCCAGTGGGGCGCAAGGGTGTGGTATCCACGGTCCTCGAAGAGCTGGCGCCAGGGCAGCCACGAGACGGAGTGAATCCACAAACCGTGAATGAAGACAACGGACGTAGTCATGGGTTTTCGGCCTCGCTCACTGGGTGGGTACGTGCTGCTTGGGGCAGGACCCTCATGAGTGGAGAATCTAGAAGTGCACGGTGGATGGAGAGTGAAAGAACCCTGAACCGCGACACGTACGAGCGTTGGATGGCCGCGTCCGGAAGCCGTGCTGCCGATGATCGCGGCCTGACCGCTCACACTTAACTGGTCGACGGGCCCGGCGGGCATCGGCAGACGGACGTCGCGGGCTCCGGTGCGGCGGCCACGTCGTCGGCAGCGGTCGCGCTTCATCGATCGCTCGAGTGATGGTGGAACGACAGATACCGAGCACCGGACTCGACGGAAGGTCCGGCGCGAGTACCTCCTGCGCGTGCGTCGCGGTCACGAGCGGTAGGTGGTCTCGGCACAGGCTCCGAACCCGAACCGGAGTCAGCAGCCGGCTTCCCGCCGCCCCCCGGGGTGCACGTCACGCGGCGAGGCCGGTCTCCATTGACCGGGCTCCGCTCGCGTTGACCGTGCCGCCCAGGTTCCTTGGCCGGCCCGTACGCCTCGCCACCGTCATCATCGGCCTCTCACGCCGATCGGGTGACGCCTCGGGTGGTGGCTGGGAGCGACGCGTCCATGAAGAAGGACCGCCTGGCACCCGGAAAAGCACTCACAGAGTCGCTCAGCAGACGCCATTCCTTCGTGCGCTGGCCGTCCACGTGAGACGGAGAAATACCTGCTTCCAGTGGGCTCTTAGCTCACGGGTTCTTGCACGTCAGAAGAGTCAAAAGATCCGTAGGGTTCGCGGAAGGGAGGCGCGGTCATCTCTTTGAGCTTTGCCAGGAGCGATTGACAACCGGCAACTGCTGTTTCACAGTCATGCGACGGCACATTCAGATAAGTTTGATCCTTGTGAGACCACAGTCCGCGCCATATCGCATATTGCTGTATAGCGTCCTCCCACCACGCCTGCCCGAGCCAACCAGCAGCAGCATCGGATGAGCCAAAATGCCGAGTCAACTCCCGCTCAAGATCCCGGCGATCGGATTCCGAGTCGTACGATACCAGCGTGTGACCTTGAAGCACCTTGGAGAGCCGGGGCAAAATCTGTGCGAGTGTTGATTCTGTTGCAGCTCGTACTGATCCTGTGCCGTTCCTGCTGGTGGATGCAGGGTCGTCGACCGACTCAAATCTAATATCTTCATCGAGCAGTATCGTACCGCTTGCAGTTGCAGCAGCGATCTGCATCGTCAGGGCAGCCTTAAAATCAGTGGTCTTCATACTGATAACGACCAGCGAGTTGTCCGCGAGCATATTCGCTGCCCACCGGACAGATTGTGCGCGGTCCTCGCTCCACGATGCCGGGCGACGAAGTGCGCGCACCGCATCGTCCAGAATCCGGAATGACTCTCCAGTGGACTGAACTCGCCATACGGGCTGACCGTCACCCCGCCATATGTGCACTATCCCTATGTATGCTGCACCGTCATAGACAACCCATGTCGGCCGTTCGGTGCCGACTGGCATAACGAACTCCGCTCGCCGGCCGTCAACGTCACGGACGAAGACGTCTTTCATCTCTCCCAGATGTTCGATATCGGCGACAGTCGCCGGAAGCTGCTTTTCGAATGCAACAGGCATAGCCACTCCGAAACTTGGTGTCGGCGGCAAGCCCACCTTGGATCACCGCTTCTCAGGAGTGCAACGTGCCCTGAGCAGTATCAGTTCTTGACGGATCGTCTAATAACGGTGCGCGGCAAGTGAAGTGGCGGGGCCCGGTGCCGAGCGCCGCGGCGCGGGCCCGACCGGCCGGGCCGACAGCACCACGACGGTCGTCGGCAGCGGGTGTCCGCTGCGTGCCCACGAAGGTGGTCAGTGCCGATGTGCAGCGCGTAACGCTCGGTCGAGTCCGCAGGCCGGGCCACATCCCGAGATCCTGGCCGGTCACCTGACCGGGAGGCGACCGTCTCGCGGCCGCGATCCTCGTGGGCTGAGCCGGGAAGCCGCCGTACGGCCGCCGCACTGCCGCACGGTTCCACAATTCGTCCACAGCGGGCCCGTACGTTTTAGTGATCATGCTCGGAAACGGGCACACCGGGCGAAGGCGGCGCAAAGCATGGTCAGGATTCATCATCGGTACGCCGTGGTCAACGGCTACCAGATCTTCTACCGGGAAGCCGGGCCGAGAGACCGTCCCACCGTGCTGCTCCTTCACGGCTTTCCTTCCAGCTCACTGATGTTCCGGCACCTCCTGCCCCGGCTGGCGGACCGCTGGCACCTTGTAGCACCCGACCATGTCGGCTTCGGACTCTCTGATGCGCCGACGGCCGACACGTTCACGTACTCCTTCGACTCGCTCACCGACATCACGGCAACTCTTCTTCGGCAGCTCGGCATCGAGCGGTATTGCCTGTTCGTCCACGACCACGGCGCCCCGATCGGGTGGCGGCTCGCCCTGAGGACACCTGCCGCCGTCACCGCGATCATCACCCAGAACGGCAACGCGTACGACGAGGGCCTGCAGCCGGAGTTCTTCACTGCCGTGCGCGACTACTGGCGCGAGCAGATCCCCCGGACCGAAGCCGGCATTCGTGAGGCGCTCACCCTGGAGCTCACCCGCTGGCGGTACCTGGCGGGCGTGACCGACGAGACCCTGGTGGACCCCACCACCTGGACCCACGACCACGACCTGCTGTCGCGGCCCGACAACGACCGGGCGCAGCTCGCGCTGTTTCGGGACTACGCCACCAACCTGGCGCTCTACCCCGAGGTGCAGCGGTACTTCCGCGAGCGGCAGGCTCCACTGCTCGCCATCTGGGGAAGGGGCGATCCGATCTTCGGGCCGGCTGGGGCGCTCGCGTTCACCACCGACCTGCCGAACGCCGAAGTCCACCTGGTCGACGGTGGTCATTTCCTGCTCGAGAGCGCTCTCGACGAGGTGGTGCCTCTCGTGCGGGGATTTCTGGACAGGCATCTGTGATGGACGCCCTCGCCCGCCTGGGTGGTTCACAGATCAGTCACCGGTCATCCACTGCACTTGTCTAACTTCAGTGATGACACGAGCTCCCGCAAGGAGCACAGACCTCCATCTCACGGATACGCCGGACGGCGTATTTCCCCGACCGCCACCGGCGGTTGAACGAAGGAGAAGCCATGTCCGACACGCCTACCGTGGTACTGGTCCACGGAGCCTTCGCCGACGCCTCCAGCTACGCCCGCGTCGTCCCCGAGCTGCTCGCCGACGGCACCCGGGTAGTGGTTCCCGCCGTACCCAATCGCGGCCTCGCAGGCGACGCGGCGTACGTCGCCTCCATCGTCCGGCAGATCGAGGGGCCAGTGCTCCTCGTCGGGCACTCCTACGGCGGCGCGGTGATCACCGTCGCCGGACGTGAGGACAACGTGGTGGGACTGGTGTACCTGGCCGCCTACGTCCTCGATGAGGGCGAGAGCCTCGGTGAGCTGCAGGGCCGCTTCCCCGACTCGCCACTGGCCGAAGCTCTGGTCTACACGCCCTTCCCTGTCGCGGGCTCTGACGAGCCGGGCATCGATGTCTCGGTGGACGTCGCCAGGTTCCCTGAAATCTTCGCCGCCGATGTGGACACCGCGCTCACGCGTGTCCTGGCCGTCTCGCAGAGGCCGCTCGCCGGGGTCGCCTTCGGCGAGCCGGCCGGCGCGGCCGCCTGGAAGAACCACCCCGCCTGGGGAATCGTCGCGTCCGCCGACACGGCCATCAACCCCGAGGTACAGCGGTTCGGATATGAGCGCGCCCAGGCCAAGGTCACCGAGGTCGACTCTTCCCACCTCGTGATGCACGCCAACCCGGCGGTAGTAGTCAGGGTGATCCGTGAGGCACTCGCCTCCGTGCCCCGGTGACGTCGTCAGAACCCGAAGCAAAGCATGGGAAGAGAGCGAAGCTCCAGCTTACGAGTGGGCGGTTCGAAGAACCGACCCGGAAGAGAAAAAGGCCGATCCATCCCCTCCCAGGAGACGTTATGACCGACAGCAAGCCGGTAGTTCAGCACCGCACCACCACCATAAATGGTGTCAAGGTTTTCTATCGTGAAGCAGGAGATCCAGCCGCTCCGGCCGTGGTGCTTCTGCACGGTTTTCCTGCCTCGTCTCACATGTTCCGGAATCTGATTCCCGAACTTGCGGACCGCTACCATGTCATCGCTCCCGATCACATAGGATACGGGTTCTCCGACGCGCCCCCCGTCGACGAGTTCGAGTACTCGTTTGAGAATCTGACCACCATCACCCTGGCACTGATCGACCAGCTCGGTCTCCAGAATTTCGCCCTGTACATCCAGGACTACGGAGCCCCCATCGGGCTGCGCATCGCCAGCCGCAACCCGGACCGGGTGACGGCCCTCCTGGTTCAGTCGGGCAACGCCTATATGGAAGGCTTCACGCCTTTCTGGGACATTCTCTTCGCACACGCCAAGGACCGACCGGCCAACGAAGCAGCTGTGCGCGAATATCTGACGGCCGAGAAGACACACTGGCAGTACACGCACGGTGTCCCTGCCGACCGCTTGGACCGGATCGCCCCGGACACCTGGACTCTCGACCAGGCGCTGATGGACCGGCCGGGAAACAAGGAAATACAGCTGCAGATGTTCTGGGACTACCAGTTCAATCTCCCTGGGTACCCCGATTTCCAGGAGTACTTCCGTAAGCACCAGCCTCCTACGCTGATCACTTGGGGGAAGAACGACGAGATCTTCGGCGCCGCCGGAGCGCGCGCCTATGAGCGTGACCTGCCCGACGCGGAGATCCACCTTCTCGACGCGGGCCACTTCGCTCTCGAGTCCCACGGGCCCGAGATCGCCGGCCTGATCCGCGACTTCCTGGGGCGAGTCATCGTCTGACGGCATCAAGACAACGGGACACTGCCGACCGCGGTGTACGGATACTTCCCGGCACCTCTTCACCGGTCGAGGCTCAGCCGTCGCCCGGGGCCCTTGCCGACCCAGGTCCCCGGGCATCCTCAGAAACCGACAGAACGGCCGGGGCCTGCTGTATGGCGACCATGGCCATCCGACACGTCGTCCCTGCCAGGCAGCCAATCCGCGGAGGTGCGCCGCCCAGGGGCGCTCCTCCGCGGGACGGGGACTGGCAGGCAGCCGCGCCGCTCACAGCCGCCCCCATCGACGCTGGGCGCGCGGTTCATCATCCAATTCTTCGGAGCCCAATATGCCGAGCAGGCCCCCCGTACCTCCTTTCACACATGAGTCCGCCGTAGAGAAGGTGCTCAAGGCAGAGAATGCCTGGAACTCCCGGGACCCGCAGCAGGTAGCCCTGGCCTACTCACCGAACAGTGAATGGCGAAACCGTGCAAGTTTCCTTCGGGGCCGCGAACAGATCTTCGAGTTCCTGACCCAGAAGTGGAATAAAGAAAGGGATTACCGGTTGCTCAAGGAGCTATGGGCGTTCGACGGCGACCGTATCGCCGTCCGTTTCGCCTATGAATTCCACGACAACTCGGGTAACTGGTACCGCGCATATGGGAATGAAAACTGGGAGTTCGACGAGGACGGGCTGATGCGACGGCGCATAGCCAGCATCAACGATCTGCGAATCAGCGAGTCCGAACGCAAGTTCTTCTGGCCGCAGGGCCCCCGTCCAGCGGATCACCCCGGACTCTCCGAACTCGGCCTGTAGAAGGACCCGCCTCGAGCTGGGCCGGCGGGTGTGGAGCGCCTTCTGCGCAGACTGCACGGCAGCGGCACAACACCGTCCGCAGGTAGGGCGAGCGGGCCGTCCACGACTACGCCAGGATCGCCGTTGAGGCGCGTTGTGCGGAACGAGAAGCAGCACGCACCACCTCTTTCGGAACGCACTTGCACAGCGTGCGAAGTCACGTCCCCGAGAGGCAGCAATACCGCGCGTGTGACGCTGGTCTCTCGCTGTCCCATCTCAGCTGGTGTTGACGACGTCAGGCTTCCAAGAGTGCTGTCCACGGAGGCAGCCCCGCTTCTACGAGTGAAACGTCAATCTCGGTGCCACCCGGCGCCGTAACCGGGTCACGGTAGGGGACGACCGGCGACCCGACAGCCGTGTCAGACAAGGTCCACTCGCTCCAGATCAGGAGGGCCGGCCGGCTCCGCGGGTCGCCAGCGTTTTTGAACCGGCCGGCGGCTGCGGTACGTGTGATGCAGGGAGGGTCGAGCGACTTGGGTGAAGAGGTCCGCACGTCGACTGTCCGCGCCCTTGCCCTCGGACCCGTCTGCCTTCCACCAAGACCCTGAAATGTGCCTTCACTCGAGGAGAGAACCCAAAGTGGCCGAGCTGTTCTACGACGCCGACGCCGACCTGTCCATCATCCAGGGCCGCAAGGTCGCGGTCATCGGATACGGCAGCCAGGGCCACGCCCACGCCCTGTCGCTGCGTGACTCCGGTGTCGACGTCCGGGTCGGTCTGCACGAGGGCTCCAAGTCCAAGTCCAAGGCCAAGGCCGAGGAGCAGGGCCTGCGCGTGGTGACCCCGGCCGAGGCCGCCGCCGAGGCCGACGTCATCATGATCCTCATCCCGGACCCGATCCAGGCCCAGGTCTACGAGGAGTCCATCGCCCCGAACCTGAAGGACGGCGACGCGCTGTTCTTCGCCCACGGACTGAACATTCGCTTCGGCTTCATCCTGCCTCCGGCCGGCGTCGACGTCTGCATGGTCGCCCCGAAAGGTCCTGGCCACCTGGTGCGCCGCCAGTACGAGGAGGGCCGCGGCGTCCCCTGTCTGGCCGCTGTCGAGCAGGACGCGACCGGCAACGCCTTCGCGCTGGCCCTGTCCTACGCCAAGGGCATCGGCGGCACCCGCGCCGGCGTCATCAAGACGACCTTCACCGAGGAGACCGAGACCGACCTGTTCGGTGAGCAGGCCGTCCTCGCGGGCGGCATCAGCGCCTTGGTCAAGGCGGGCTTCGAGACCCTGGTCGAGGCCGGCTACCAGCCGGAGATCGCCTACTTCGAGTGCCTGCACGAGCTGAAGCTGATCGTCGACCTCATGTACGAGGGCGGCCTGGAGAAGATGCGCTGGAGCATCTCTGAGACCGCCGAGTGGGGCGACTACATCACCGGCCCGCGCATCATCACCGACGCCACCAAGGCCGAGATGAAGCAGGTCCTCGCCGAGATCCAGGACGGCACCTTCGCCCAGAACTGGATGGACGAGTACCACGGCGGTCTGAAGAAGTACAACGAGTACAAGGACGCGGACTCCGAGCACCTGCTGGAGACCACCGGCAAGCAACTGCGCAAGCTCATGTCGTGGGTGGAGTCAGCGTGAAGGTGATCGGCATTGTCGGCCCTCTCCCTTCTCGACGTGCGTTGACCGCACCGGTGAGAACGACACACTGAGGCAGCTCGCGGCCGGCTTGGGTATCAGCCGGGATACCGCTGATACCTGGGTCGACGCGGTGGCCGGTCGTCTGGGCGCAGCCGTCCCCGGGCCGACCTGTGCACTCAGGTCCACCCATGCCCGTTACGTGCTGCTGGACGGGATTCTCGCCGAGATCGCCAGGCCGGGTGCATGACCTGACCGCGGCCCGTCGACACCGGATCACCGCCACGTGCACCCCTGGGCATCCCGATACCGTCCCACCACGGCTGCCAGGGAGCCGGTGGCAGGGCGCCGCCGTCGGCCTCGGGATAGTGATGACTGCCAGGTTCGGGGGCGGTCCAGCCTGCGCCGCACCAGCCCCTGGCACCCAGGAGACGTGTCGCCCAGTGCACGACGAGGTGAAGTTCTCCGTAAGGAGACTGGTGGTACTGCCCGCGGTAACGTTCGATGCTTTCCCTGTACACCGCGGTGAGGCTGAAGCAAGGCAGCTTCGGGACCAGACTCGGCGATTCGACTGCGCCGGCACTTGGGGCCGTCGACCTCGACGTCGGCTGCCAGCCGCCCCGCACTCCGCCGGATACCAGGCGTTGCCAGGTCGTCGTAGACGGGTGTGCCCGGTCCGTGTCTGTCGTTGCGCCGATTTCATGGCGGAGGTGGAGCAAGCGCCCGGCCTCATGGAGCAACTGCGCGAGCTCGGCGTGCAGCTCGCCGCGAGGAGCTGCTACTCGCGTTCAGAGCTCTGCAGCGGCGCGGTTCCGTGCGCGTGGACGCCGACGTGTACCTGGTCGTGAGCCTCTGCTTCGGAAGTTGCCTCGCCGACTGTCTCCGAGTCGGTGGTGACGTTCCCGAGAGGTTCGCCGAACGCGTCGTGGCAAGGGTCTGGCCGTGAGGGAATCGATGACCGCACCGTCGCTGCGCTTCGCGCCGTTTCCCCGAGGGTGGAAGTTGAAGCGTCGGATCGTGCCGTGGCCCGGCAGGTCGGACGGCGATGACCGGGCCACGGCCAGATTCGCTCCGACCGTGCACTGCCGGAGCGAGGGGAGGCTCAGGGGTTGCTGCCCTCCGTGACGAGTGGCCCGGCAGGCAACTCACCCCTGTGTATCGTCCTCCAGTCATTAGCTACGTACGACAGGGCGAGTGGGTTCTATCGAATCTGCGGGCATCTTCGGTTCCGTGCCCACGACCGCAGCTCACCCTGACAACTTCGGCCTGGTGCCTGACCCACTGGACGTCCTCGTGCCCCTGCTCGTGAGCCGCTCTGGCTTGAAGGCGTCCGAGCTCAGTGACGGCTCGAAGCGAGCAGCGCGGCACCAGGTTGCCAGACGGCTCGAAGAGCGGTCAGGGAGTGGCCGGTGACGTTGGCAGCGTGCCCAGCCGCAATCGGTTCGCAGACGCCGGTGCCAGCTCCGCCGCGATCGTGAGCGCAGAGTAAAGGGCGCTTTCCTGACTGTCCACATCGAAGACGTGGCTGCCGGCGAACCACAGTCCGTCAGCGCCGTTACGACGCTGCAGTTGCCCCTGTGCCTGGATGAAGTCGGGCGTGATCAAGGGATGACGGAAATCCATGCTGGCCAGGAGCTGCTTCGGCTCCTCGCGCCGGTGCAGCACCCAGCTCTTGTACACGGGGGCATCACCGCGCAGCCGCGCATAGGAGATCGATGCCTCGCAGTACTCACCGTCGCGGGTGATGTTGAAAGAAGACCAGTCCGCTGGAGAAGCGGGCATGTAGATCGGGTCTCGGTGGATAGCGATTCGCGCCGGCATGTAACGGAAACGGCTGTAGGCGCTAAAGAGCGGTTCGGCTTGGGGCAGTTGCGCCACCAGCGCTGCGGCGGGCTCGGGGGGCAGGGCGAGAACGACCTGGTCGGCAAGGTGGACTCGCCCCTGAGAGTCGGTGATTTCATAGCAGTCGCCGCTACGGAGAAGTGCGACGGCCCGCGTGTTGACCCGCGTGGTGACGCTGGTGCATTCGTCAGCCAGAGTCGAAACGACCGCCTGCAGTCCGTCGCGAGCATTGACGTATTCGGTCTTGTCATTGACGAGCGGACGGACGGCGAGCGCCAGCGCCGCCCGCGCCGAAAACTCCTTGGCCTGACTGATCGTGGCGCCGTTCACCGAGGCCACGTACGGATAGACGAAGCTTTCCTTCAGCGTCTCGTCGACCGACATCGCCTCGACGAGGTCGGCGACGGTGGTGCTCCAGTCTCGGCGTGCCTCGAGATCTCTGGCTCTGTCCATCAGTTCCGCCACTGCCTGCAGTGCCGGCAGGTACTGCAGCAGATCGGTGATGGGCCGGTCAGCGCTGGGCGACACCATGAGGGGTGTCGGCACCCCGTACTGGAACACAGTGTTGTCCAGCTGATTCGGCACTGTGGGGACCTGCAGAACCGACGTCACGAGCTTGTTGTAGATCGGATGGGAGTACGGCCCGAAGAACTGTGCTCCGATGTCCACCATCACGTGGTGACCATCGACGTCGACAGGCACGCTGGTCGCGTGACCGCCCAACGAGGGTGCCGCCTCAAGCAGTGTCACGTCGTGCCGGCCGTCGAGCAGCCAGGCGGTCGCAACGCCGGCGATACCGCCTCCGATGACCACGACTCGCTGCCGTGTGGACACTGCCGTCGCGGCATGGGCGGGCTTCGCGCCGACCGCGATGCCTGTCAGCACCGCAGCCGCGCCCAAGCCGGCCGCGGTCACGAGGCTCCGCCTCGAAATCTGAGATCCAACAGCTTCATGAGGCATGAAAGACACCTTTCGTTGTTGTCGCACGGGAGCTCGGCAGCACCGTCAGACGCGACAGCGCGGACACCGCACCGCGGGAAGTCATCTCCCGCTGCCGAGCTCCTGCGCGCGTCGGGGAGGGGACCGGTGCGGCGGTCGCGGGCACGCTGGAGATCGGCCCGCTCCCGGGCATGGACGCGTGCCGCATGACGAGCGCCGACGTAGGTGGGGACTGCCCGCCGCGTGTCACGATCAGCACACTTCCTCGCGGGAACTGGATGAGATGCGGTGTGTGGCGCTTCGGAACAATCCCGTGCATCGCTCTTGGCGTGGTCGCGCCGGCCGCTGCCGCATCGCCTGCTGTCACTTGCTCCTTGCTCGCTGCCGCTGCTGCGACGGCCAGGGTCGCTACTACAACGCATCGCGGCGAAGGAAGGTTCAGGGGTTCAGGCCCCACCTGGGCTGACGGCGCCGGGTGGTGAGAAGGCGGGCCCGAGGTATGGAGCGCACTGGGCCTGGAGTGGAGCCCCGGAGCAGATCGCCACCATCTCAGGACGCGCTGGCTTCATCGTCCCGAGCGGCATCTCCTCTCTGTCACGAGACCATCTGCCGTGCCCACCGCCAAGGCGCCAAGGGCGGCTTGAGCAGGACCTGACCAGGAAGACTCCGCACTGGCCGGCAGCTGAGAAACATCTCCGCCGACCTGATCCGTGCATGCCCCGATTCGTTGCACCCGCCGTCATGGCCCGCCAGTCCTGATCCGTCTACTGCAAGTAGCTCTCGACGGCCGAAGCGGACCTGGGGACGGCGTCGTCGGGGTCTTCTCCGAAGTCCCGCTTCGCGCGTCGTTGCCGGAGGAGATCCCAGCACTGGTCGAGTTCCACCTCGGCCGCGTGCAGTTCCTGGCGCTCGGTGCGTTCGTCCAGAGCGCCGGCCTCCCGGCGGCCGCGCAACGTGTGTTCACGATCGACCAGTGCGGCGATCCGGCTCAAGATGTTGTCTTCGTTCACTGATTCTCCTCAAGACGCCCAGGCTTTCAGGCCGGGGACGAAAGGAAGCTCCCGCGTCGCGGGGCATGGAACAGGGCAATGGACGGGCGGACAAGCTGTTGTCACCGCCCACCGGTTCGAGCGCGGCCTCCCGCAGAGGACGATCTCGGAGGGCGAGCAGTGAGCGGGAGCCAAGGGGGTGCCGCTCAGTCGGGCCGGTTTCGACGGGGGCGTGGCTGCGAAATTGTTGCCAGGCAGGCGAGACTCGCTTCTCGCTTCGCGGGCGTCAGCCTTGCAGACGGCGCGTGAGCGCTCCTCCGCTGGTTGTCGCGGCAGCTGAGGGCAGTATTCAGGAGTCCGGCTGGAGTGCCGCCATCCGGGTACGAAGAACCTCGTTCTCGGCCTCCAGGGCGTCGACGCGGTCCCGAAGGGGCTGCACTGCGGACGCCACTTCCTCAGCCGTGTAGCGCGGAGTGATGTGCTGGGGGCAGTTCCAGTCGAAGGCGGTGATCTGGACGCGCACCTCGCGTTCCACGATCGCCCTGTACCCAGGAATCCCTGATGTTCCTGCTGAGGGTCCTCGGTGGCGTATGTCGTCGATGGTCGCGATGCCGAAGATCTTGAGGCGCGCCTGGCGGGCGTAGTCCATGAAGATGATGGATACGCGCGGGTCGTACGCCACATTGCCCGTGCTGATGTACTGACGATTGCCTCGGAAGTCGGGCCAGGCCAGAGTGTGCTCGTCAGGGGTCGTGACGAAGCCCTGTGGGCCGCCGCGGAACTGGACGTACGGTCGGCCATCGGCGGCGACTGTCGCCAGGTAGAAGCCGTCCTGCTCGGCGATGAAGTCCCGTTCGGCGCTGCCCAGCGGGTCCTTGATCTGGTCGAGCGCCTTGATCTCCGCGGATTCGTTGATCGAGGCTGCGTCTGTTTCCCTGTCCGCCGGACGTCTACCCGTACGCCTCGGGCCGGAAGGCGTCCGGTCTGTGCGCTCGACCGCTCTCCGGCTGCCGTAGTGGTTCTGCGCTTCCACAACCGGCTCGGTGAAAGCAATTGCATAGTAGTTTCGGCTCATTTGTTCCTCCTGGCCGGTGCGAGCTTCGTGCCCGCCGTCTGCTTGGTTCTTCACGTTGTGTCGAGGCGGCGTCCGCCCGCGTTGCCGGAGATGGATGACGGGTCGTCACAGTGACGCGGCTACCAGCGGGAGGGCGTCCAGGCGGGTGAGAGAGTCGGCCGTGCGAAGTCGCCGCACAGGGATGGGTCTGCACGGTGCCTCCTTGGTGGACGACGCGATCAGGCGGTGTGTCCACGAAGTCTGAGCCCGCGGACTTACCCCCTTGTGCATGAACAGTTGAGCGGGAATCACCTCAGGCGGTCTTCCCTCGCCTGAACAGTGCGGGCAAGGGCGGCACTGGGTTCGGGTGCCGCCGATGCCGCCGGCGTGGAAGAAGGCGCCCATGGCCGGCCAAGGCATGGCGCCGGGTGGGGTGGCCGATCAGGTTGTTGCAGTCGGCAGGTTGCGGCCCACGGGGGTGCGGCTGAAGGACCTCTCGGCACTCAGCGGGCCGGGACCAGCGGTGAGCGTGCGGACCATTGCGGCCTCACGGGACGGCTCCGCGGCAGTGGTGGCTGACGCTGATCGGCTACACCGAGGCGGGCCACGACCGGCCACGACCGCATGCCTGCGCCGACGTTCCACAGGGCCGCTGATCAGCTCGTCCGGCACGCGCGCCCGTTCGGGGGACGCGTCTGCCGTTGCGCGACCAGGCCTGGACAGCCGGAGTGAGCTCGCACGCGTTCCAGGATTCCTTCACTCTTCGTCCACCGCGTGCTCCTAGATTCCTCTCGGGAATGAGGGGCCGTGCTCGCCAGGAGGGCTTTGGCACGCACACCGCTGGCGCGATCGACATCGTCGGCCCGCTGTACCCCGCAACCTCCCGCTGTTCTGCGGGAGGTTGCCCGTTCCACGGATGAACCGCCACCCGTACAGACGCCCGGGAAAGCCGCCGCGCGGCCCCTTTGCGCGACCGCTCCCAGCGGCTGTCCGACGGGCCCGCGCCATGTTCGGCTGATCAGCAGCCGAGCCAAAACGAGATGGAATTCGACATGTTCAATATCGCGAATGTCAAGGCAGCTCCGAGCCCGGACCTCCTGAGTCCTGACAACTCGGTGATGATGTTCGTCGATCACCAGCCGCAGATGTTCTTCGGCGCCGGCAACGGGGACCGCACCGCTGTCATCAATGCCACCGTGGGCCTGGCGAAGGCGGCGAAGGTGTTCGACGTACCCGTGGTCCTCACCACCGTGGCCGCCGAGTCGTTCTCCGGTCCGATCATGCCGCAGCTGGTCGAGGTCTTCCCGGGCCACGAGGTCCTCGACCGCACCACGATGAACCCGTGGGAGGAGGGCTCGATCGTCGAAGCGGTCAAGGCAACCGGCCGCAAGAAGATCATCATTGCGGGTCTGTGGACCGAGGTGTGCATCGTGCTTCCGGCTCTGTCCGCACTCAGACAGGGCTACGAGGTCTACGTGGTGGCCGACGCCTGCGCCGGAGTCACTCCGCAGGCCCACGAGCATGCCATTCAGCGCATGATCAGTGCCGGCGCGGTGCCGGTGACCTGGCTTCAGGTCCTGCTCGAGCTGCAGCGTGACTGGGGGCGCGACAAGACGTACGGCCCCGTCACGGACATCGTCAGGGAGCACGGCGGCGCCTACGGCCTTGGACTTGTCTACGCCGACGCCATCACCGGGGCCCACGCAGCGGGCTGAGCTGCCGAGCCGGTGCCGCTCCGGGACCCAGAGCCCGGGGCCGGCGCCGCCTCCGGTGGCGGGCCCGGCCCCAGACGGGCCGGGCCCGGGTTCGAGCACACGAACCGCGCGGGCCTGACCAAGGAAACAACTGTGGATTCCACTCATACCGTTCCTGCGACCTCACCCGCAGACGGTCGCAGGCCGCTCCTGCCGTCGCTGATGACCGTGACCGCTGTGAGCGGTCTGATCGACGCGATCAGTTATCTGGGCCTGGGACATGTCTTCACCGCAAACATGACCGGCAACGTGGTCGTCATAGGGTTCGCGGTCGCAGGTGCCCCCGGCTTCTCGGTTGTCGGCTCACTGGTGTCGCTGGCCGCCTTCCTGACGGGGGCAATGGTCGCCGGGCGGCTGGAAAAGGTCATGCACGCCCATACATCCGTGAGCTTCCTGCGCCGGGTCCTGGGCATCGAAGCGCTCCTGCTGGCCGTGAGCGCAGCCGTCGCTTTCACCACCGGACACGCGGTCCACGCTTTGATCGCCCTGACCGCGCTGGCCATGGGCCTGCGCAACGCGACCGTGCGAAGACTCGCCGTTCCGGATGTGACCACGACGGTACTTACGCTCACCTTGACCGCTCTTGCGTCCGACTCGACCTGGGCCGGTGGCACCAATCCACGTATGGGCCGTCGTCTGGCTTCCGTGCTGGCGATGCTGGCGGGCGCGCTGGGCGGAGCCCTGCTCGTGCGCCACACGGGACTGGGCTGGCCCCTGCTGCTGAGCGCCTTGGGTACCGCTGTCGCGGCTCTGGTCCTGCCGCGGCTCTCGTCTTCTGGTTGAGGTGTCCTGCGCGGACATCTCGGCCCGCTCCTCCTCCCTCACCTCGACCTCCGCCGGAGATGATTCCCATGGCCACCATGCCTGTCGCTGGATTCCCACCTGCCCGTGCCGACCATGTCGCCGATATCGTGGTCCGCAACGCCAAGATCTACACCGGTGATCCGGGGTGTCCGCAGGCCGGCGCCATAGCCGTCAAGGACGGCAGAGTCACCGTGATCGGCGAAGACGCGGATGTCGTCGAACTGATCAGCGCCCGAACGCGAGTGATCGACGCATTGGGCCGACGCGTCATCGCCGGCCTCAACGATTCCCACCTGCACGTGATCCGGGGCGGTCTGAACTACGTGCTGGAATTGCGCTGGGACGGTGTCCCCACACTGCGCCAGGCGCTGGCGATGCTGCGCGAGCAGGCTGCCCGCACTCCGAAAGGCCAATGGGTCCGGGTCGTCGGCGGATGGTCGGCGGAGCAGTTCGCCGAGAAGCGGCTGCCGACCGTCGCCGAGCTCAACGCCGCCGCACCGGACACCCCGGTGTTCGTCCTTCACCTTTACCAGGCGGCCCTCATGAACCGCGCGGCGCTGAAGGCTGCCGCCTATACCAAGGACACTCCCGATCCCAGAGGTGGCCAGATCGTGCGAGGCCGTGATGGGGAGCCGACCGGCATGCTTCTGGCCGCGCCCAGCGCGCTGATTCTGTACTCCACCCTCTCCGCGGCGCCAGTGCTGCAGGGTGCGGACCTGAGGACCTCCACCCGGCACTTCCTGCGCGAACTCAACCGGTTCGGTCTCACGTCAGCCATCGATGCCGCCGGCGGCTTCCAGAACTTCCCGGACAACTACGACACCGTTGTCGGTCTCGCCCGAGATGGCCAATTGTCGCTGCGAATCGCCTACCACCTCTTCCCGCAGACCCCAGGCCAAGAGATCGACGATCTGCGACGCTGGATCGCTATGGTCAAGCCCGGAGACGGCGATGAGTGGCTGCGTCTCAATGGCGCCGGCGAGAGCCTGATCTGGGCGGCTACCGATTTCGAGAACTTTGTCCAGCCCCGGCCCGAGTTGGCCGCGGGCTACGAGGAGAATCTCGAGACGGCGGTGCGGCTGCTTCTGGAAAATGGCTGGGGCTTCCGGCTGCATGCCACCTATGACGAGACCATCCGCCGCGACCTGAACGTTTTCGAGAAGCTCGCCGGCGAGGGTCTTTTCCCCCACGGGAACCGGTGGCTCTTCGACCACGCCGAGACCGTTTCACGACACAGCCTGGACCGCATCGCGGCGCTCGGCGGTGCCGTCTCGGTCCAGAACCGGATGTCCTTCCAGGGCGAGGCGTTCGTGCGACGCTACGGGGCCGCAGCTGCCACCGAGACCCCGCCGATACGCGCCATGCTGGACCGTGGCCTGACAGTCGGCGCCGGAACGGATGCGACGCGTGTGTCCTCCTACAACCCGTGGGTCGCGCTGCACTGGCTGGTCACCGGCCGGACCGTGGGCGACCTGGCGATCTACGCGCCCGAAAACCGCGTCAGCCGAGAGACCGCATTGAGCATGTACACACAAGCTGGCGCACGGCTCACCGGGGAACACGAAGTCAAGGGCGTCCTCAAACCCGGATACTACGGCGACTTCGCCATCCTTTCCGACGACTTCTTCACTGTCCCGGAACACGACATCCCGCACATCGAGTCCCTGCTCACCGTGACCGGCGGCCGCATCGTCTACGCCGCAGCCGAATATGAGGGGCTGGACGAAGCCATACCCGCCGTCCACCCGACATGGAGCCCGGTGGCACACTACGGCGGCTATCAGGCCACCGTGAAGCCCAGCATCGCCGGCGCCCGCCAGGCAGAGCTTATGGCGCACGCCGTATCCGAATCCGAACAGCACCGGCAGTGGCGGATTCAGCGAGGCTTCGCTCCCGATACTCCGACCACGGTCTTCGACACCTGCTTCGTTCTGTAACGCACCACGGCGGGCCCACGTCACCGCTCCGTATCAGGCGAGAGCTTGCGAGAGCTTGATGGACCTGGGACCGCTTCTCCCGCGGCTGGAGTTCGGTCCGCTGCTTACTGGGCCGGCTGGTCCGAGCAGACCACCATCAGGGGTGGGGGCATGGACGCCGACTGCGGTGACCCATACACCGCGGGCGGTGACTCGAGTCGGTGATGATGCCGCGCTGGTGAGCGAGAGCTTCCTCAAGCAGGCCAGCGTCCGATTGATCGGTGTCGCTGCCGGGTGGGGGCGCAATAGGGAGTCCCCAAGGAGTCTCACTGGAGTTCCGGCTCAGGAACTGGCTCTGCTGCAGGTCCGGATTGGCCGCCGTCGTCCCGTAGTCCCGGTACTCCGGCAAGCTTCCGCGGAGGCGGTCCGACACCTTCCATGGTGGCGAACCAGGTTCGAACGCCTGTGATGTAACTCTGGGATTCATTGGTGGCCGGAACAGCTTGTGCTGTCCGAACAGTGCCGATACCTACGTCGTAGGCAGTCAGAGTCAGATCAAGCAAGTTGCCTGTCAATTCGTTGCGCTCCAGCATCTCCCCTATCTGCTTGGAGAGATCGCACAGATATTTTCCCTGCGCAGCAATCGATTCTTTCGGTTCGAATGGATCAGCATCCTCCCCCTGGAACCGCTTGAAGACATCGCCAGGCACCTGCGAAATACCTTTGGCGCCATTTGGGCCCACAAATTTGGAATCG
The DNA here is from genome assembly GCF_030815485.1 of Streptomyces rishiriensis. Lineage (NCBI taxonomy): Bacteria > Bacillati > Actinomycetota > Actinomycetes > Kitasatosporales > Streptomycetaceae > Streptomyces > Streptomyces rishiriensis. The sequence continues at coordinate 324,015 of NZ_JAUSWV010000001.1, forward strand.
AATCCGGATTCATACTGAATCTGGGCCGCTATGACTACGGGGCCGATTGCGTCACACACTTCACCAGCGCTATTGATTACAGAATACAGGTCAGGAGGAACAGTGCAGGGTTCACCACCAGCGTATTCAGCGCCATTCGAGAGGGTGACCTCCAGTTTCCCGAGACCATCTCCGGTAATGATTCTCGAGGCTCGATCGGCCGCACTCTGCGAATCTGACTCCAGGTTCGCGCGTTCCGAGGTTTCACAACGCTGCTCGGCGTCTGAGAGTCCGCTGTTCAGGTCACCTACACTCCCGAGTCCCGAGAACGAAAGTCCATGAAAGAACATGTAGATGATCACGAGGGGAAACAGAAGCACTCCCAGCCCGCCGACAAGGATCAGAACGCCGGTCACAAGGGCCACCCCCACGGGAGCGGCAAGGCATCCGAACCCGCCGACTGCCGCAACGGCCATTTTGGTCGCGCTTGACTCGCCTGCCACCGCTCTGTTCCCCACTTCCTTCGCAGTTCACCCAACTCGTTCAGCCGAAAAAAGTTCTGCGTCGACCGACATGGTGTATCCACTTGCTCGACACGTTGAAAACAGGTCAAGGAATTGTCGTGAGAATCCGGTGCCAAGAAAGGATGCCTGGACGGCGCCTCAACATGGCACGGCGTTCGCGCTCGGTCTTGCCACCCCATACTCCGAACTCGATGCGCTGGTCCAGGGCATAAGCGAGGCATTCGACGCGTACAGGGCATTGATTGCACACGGCTTTGGCTTCGTGCTGAGATCCAGGCTCGGAAAACAGAGCCTCTGCTTCGGGTAGCCCGCAGACTCCCCTTTCGCTCCAATCAACAATGCCCATTTTACCCACCAAACTCTCCGTAGATTTTCTGAGGTTCTGCCTACACGGAGTGCGGGTCTCAAGATCGATTTCCCGTGCGACTAACCGGCGCCGAATCCCGCAAAGCAGTTCGTCGGGCTGGTTTTATGCATTTTCAAACAAGAAGGACTGGTCCGGAATCTGCAAGAGGGAGAAGGCAATGTCACCAACATCGTTTCCGTTGGCCGTTCACTCTGCTGGTCCACTTCCGGTGGAGTCCCCCCGCAACGATCCGTCGGCCCAGCGTTCCTGCTGCTGCAGAACTCAGGCACTCCACACACGGGCCAGCTCAGCCCATCAGTTCTAAGGAGCGCCATCCGAGACCGATCTGTAACATTCCCACGCCTCGGGGTCCTTGGGCGGTGATGACCTCGTCCGGGGTCAGTGGCGGTGCGCATCGTGCGCCGGCATGACGACCAGGTTGGGCGCGAGGGGCAGGCTGAGCAGCGGACAGCAGGGCTGCAGAAGGCGCGCCCGCCGGATCAGAGCGGCCCCGTCGGGTGCGATCTCGATGTTCGTGAGCCGGTCCCGGTCCCTCATGCTGATCGAGAAGCCCGTAGCGGGGCCGCCCGGACTGTGCCCGGAAACCGATCGGATCGACTGTCACAAGCCTGCGATCCGGATGGATACCCTGCAGATCCGATGCTGTCGCCGGCGCAGCACTCCATCGGCCGGAGCCGCCGGCGTCCTGAAGCGGGACCGCGGAACAAGACCGGCGGGAAGACAGGCGCTCGCTGCGGAGCAGCGGTGAAGAAGTCGTGTCGGAGTCCGGCGTCAGTCCTTGAGAATCGCGGCCGCGACGCGGTCCACGAGCCACCGTTTCGCGCGGTCGACGCCCCATCCGAACGCATCCACGGCAAGGACGAACTGCGGGTTGCGGAAGTGAAAGAAGATGATTCTCGCCGCGTCCTGGACCGTGAGCCCTTCGGCCAGGTCGCCGTTGTCGGCGATCCCCTCGACGATCATCTCCAGCGCCTCTATATGGCGCTGGTCGGCGATGTCGAGGAACTCCTGTGCTGCCGGGGAACTCGGCCCGGCGCGCTCGACGATCCGCATGATGTCGCCGGCCTCTGCGGCGTGCGCCGCGTAGCCCTCGGCCAGGGCCTCGAGTTTGGCCCGGCCTGTGGACTGTGCCGCCGAGTCGCTGATGATCCGCGCCACGGTCGGACTCGTTGTCCAGATGTCCATCAACGTCCGCAGCAGACCCTCTTTGCCTCCGCACTGGGCGTAGACAGTGGCAGGGGAGACACGCGCCTCGCGTGCGATCTTCTCGACCGTGGTCTGCGCGTAGCCCGGATCGGCATAGAGCTTTCGTGCGGCTTTGACGATTTCGTCCCGAGTCATCTTGGCGTACTCGTCGCGACGGCTCGGTGCTTGGGCTGACAACGTCTCACTCCCCGTCCGGGTGGCGGCCGGTGCCGCCCGCCCATGCACGGCCGAATGCTCTCATGACGGTCCAGCCTGCACCAATCACACACTCCGCATCGAACACGTCAAGCCCGAGGGCGTCCTCAACGCGGATCCGGAGCGCGTCCAGCTCCCGTGCGTCATCGGGGTCGGGCACCTGGCCGAGGTCCGCGAAAGCCCGGCCGGTGAGTCCGATCAGCCGCGCGGCCAGCTGCACGTCCCTGTCGGCCGACGCGAGGGCGGCAGCAGCGATTCCCAGGTATGGCAGGAAGTCACGGTAGCCATCTCGAAAGACACGCTCGCGACTCTCCTCGATCAGCCGGCGCGCGCGCTCGACGTTGCCGAGGTGCAACTCGACGAGAGCCAGGTTGTGGTACTCGGAGTGCACGTGTTCATCCTGCCCGAGCTCCCGGTTGAGTCGAACGCTGGCCTCGTAGAGGTCCCGCGCCCGCGCGTAGTCGCCCGACAGCCGGGCCACGGCGGCGAGCACGTGGCGCGGCCGCTCCTCCAAGCGAGGCATGCCCCCTTGCTGGGCGACGGTGAGGGCCCGTTGCGCCAATTCGGCGGCTCGATCCAGCTCCTGGTTGCGCAGGGCAACCCGGGCCAGGCCGTACAACCCCTCCACCTCGCCGGCCGGGTCGCCGGCCGCTTGCGATCGCTCGACCTGCCCTGCGGCCATCCGGCTCACGGCGTTGGTGTCACCGCGCCGGAACGTCGCGCGAAGGTGCTGTCCGTTCGTCACCGTGCCTCATCCGATCGAGAAAACATGTACTGGCTAGAGTGCCACTCTAGTGGTTAGAGTGTGGATGCGGTCACGCTAGCGCAACTCCGATCCACCCCAGAGCGGGCGGCGGGTAGGGCCGAGCCACCGAAAGGGCTGGACATGACAGCAACGCTCGTCGTTCCCGGAAACGCCGCCATCGTGGGAGAGCCTCCCGTCGAGGCCCCTCTGCGCCTTCAGGTACTTGGTCCCCTGCGGCTGTGGCGGGGCGAGTGCGAACTCGAGGCTGGGCCGCGGCAGCAGGCGTACCTGCTCGCTCTGCTCCTCGCTCGCGGAGGCCAGCCGATCGGCGTCGGGGAGCTCATCGACCTGATCTGGGGCGAAGACGCGCCCGCCAGCGCTCTCAACGTGATCCACAAGTACGTCGGCTCGATACGACGCCTGCTGGAGCCCGGCCTGCCCCCGCGTGGAACGGGCGCGTACCTGCTGAGACGGGGCAACGGCTACCTGTGCGCGGCGGGAGCGGACCTTGTCGACCTCCCGAGGTTCCGGCAGAAGGCCGGAACCGCCCGGGCCGTGCTGGCGGAAGGACACAAGGCAGCGGCACTGAATCACTATCTCGACGCGCTACGTCTCTGGAGTGGTCCGGCCGGCGACGGGTGGGTGCATGGGCCCTCGGCGGTTCCGATCTTCGCCGGCCTCAATGACGAGTACTTCGAGGCCTGTATGGCCGCGGCCGAGGTGGCGCTGGTGCTCGGACAGCCCGCGCGAGTGCTGCCGGCTCTGCACCTGGCTGCCACGATGGCTCCGCTGCACGAACCGGTGCAGGCCAGCCTCATCACTGCGCTGGGCAGCGCGGGCCAGCAGGCGGAAGCCCTGGCCATCTACTCGGCCGTGCGCGGACGGCTCGCCGACGATCTCGGAATCGACCCCGGGCAGGCTCTCCAAGCCGCCCATCAGCGGGTGCTCACCCAGACTCCCCCGCCCCACGCTTCCCCGCCCCAGACCTATCCGGTCCAGACCTACCCGGCCCGTACTCCCGAGATCGAAGTCTCAGCAGCCACAGCTCCGAAAGCCTCACCCTCAAGGCTTGCGGCACCACCACTGCCACCGGTCTTGCCGCGTCCGCCGGGCGACGCGGACCGGCTGGTCGGCCGCTCCGACGAACTCTCGGCGCTGCAACGTGCTGTTGAGCCGGCCCTGGGCAGCGGCACGGCGGTGGTCCTGCTGGAGGGCGAGCCCGGAGCCGGGAAGAGCCGGCTCATGGAGGAGCTCGCCGGCCACGCTGAGGACCGGGGCGCTCTGGTGGTCTGGGGTCACTGTCTCGAGGGCGAGGCAAGGCCGACGATGTGGCCGTGGGTCGAGATGGTGTCCAGCCTGTTCGCCGTCGTGTCGCAAGCACGACAGGAGCAGTGGGCGGCCCGCGATCTCGGTCATCTCATCGGCTCACACGTGGAAAGGCCCGCAGTACCCGCGATGCCGGACGGCAACGCCCGGTTCCGCCTGCTGGAACAGGTCGTGGAGTTGATCGCCGAGGCGGCCGGGGAGCGACCGGTCGTACTCATGCTCGACGATCTGCAGTGGGCCGACACGAGTTCGCTGCAGCTCCTGGATCATGTCGTCTCACGCCTCCCCGCCGGCACAGCGGTCGTCGGCGCGCTTCGCAGCCAGGGCCCCTCGTCCGGCATGGAGCTGGTCCGGACGCTGGCGGCCGCCAGTCGCACGACAGGTCACCGGCGGATCCTGGTCGGTCCCTTGAGTCCCACCGAGGTGGCCGAACTCATCCGGGTCGAGACCGGTATACGCCTCACTCCTGACGCGGCCGCATCAGTCCACACACGCACGGCAGGCAACCCGTTCTTCGTCCAGGAATTGGGCCGGCTGTGGGCCGCCGACGGCGAGGTCACCAAGGACACCGTGCTGCACAGCAACGTCCCGGTGACGGTGCGCGATGTCGTACGTGACCGGCTCGCTGTGCTCGACAGCGACGCACACGAGCTGCTCGAGACAGCAGCACTGGTCGGCCGCTGCGTCGAGCTCACCCTGCTTGCCCGGACGGCTTCGCTGGACGTGGCTTCCTGCCTCGAGCGTCTGGAACCCGTCCGCGTCCTGGGGTTGGTCGGCCCGACACCCAACGACCCCTTCTCCTACCGCTTCACCCACGATCTGGTGCGTCAAGTAGTCTCCGAAACGATCCCGCCCGGTCGCGCCGCGGCGCTGCACGGTTCCATCGCGGACGCCATCGAGGAGAACGTCCTGAGTGACGAGTCCGTCGCCGAGCGGTTGGCACACCATCTATGGAGCGCGGGCCCCGTCACGGACCCGATTCGAACCATAACGGCCCTGGTCCGCGCCGGCACACACGCCATGGCGAAGACGGCACTGGGGGCAGCCGAGCGCCATCTCGGGTCAGCCGTGGAGCTGGCACGCAAGGCGTCGCTTCTCGAGCAGGAACTCGGGGCACTCTCACAGCTGATCGCGGTCGTCGGGATGCGCTCGATGTACGGCACAGCGTCGGTCAGCCTGCTGGAGCGAGCGGAACAGGTCGCTCGGCACCTTGGGCGCGACCGCGACGCGGCCGGGTTTCTCTTCTCACGCTGGACCGCCCACGGCCAGGCCCTCGACCTGGACCGAAGCACTCCTCTTGCCCATCGGCTCGACGAACTGGGCAAGACCGCCCAGGACACGGTCGCACGCTGCTACGGCAGGGCCGCAGCGGGCATCCACGAGTGGTGCCTGGGAAACATCGGAGAGTCCTACCAGCGGCTGAGCGCCCTCAGTCCCGACACCTTCTTCGGCCCCGACGATGATGAATACGATCCCGTGCGCAACGGCGTCCAGCTGATGACTGCCGGGATGTTCGCCGAAATAGCGGGCTATCACGGACAGACAGCACAAGCGCGTGCGGTACTCGACGTACTGGCCAAGGCGGCAGGGGACGACCCGTACTCCGTCACCACCGCCACCTCCTTCGAGGCCCGGACAGCCTCGGTGGTAGGCGACCCGGCATGGGCGCTGCGCGCGGCCGAGCGCGGGATCGCCGCCGACCCGCACTTCTCCTTCGCCTCGCTGGGCACTTACCTGCGCCTGGCCCGATGCTGGGCGCTGGCAACCACCGGCGAGAACCCCACCGCCGCCGCGGACGAGGCCGAACGCCTCATTCGCACCCACCTGGCCAGCCCCGCCCGCACCTGCGTCTCGACCTGGTATGCCCTGCTCGGCGAAATGCGCATCGCCGCCGGTTCGTTGGACCAGGCTGCGGCAGCGCTCGACAGCGCCGAGGAATACCTCGAACGCTACGGCCAACGCTCGGCAGAGGCTCTGATCATCCTCGTGCGCGCCCAACTGGAACACGTGGCCGGCGACAACCGTAGTGCGGTGCGCCTGGCCGACCGGGCCCGCACCGTGGCACACCGGCAAGGGGCACTTCTCTTCGTACAACGCGCTGAGGGGCTCCTTGCCCGGATCGAGCGGCGCGGCGGCCACGCCATCTGATCGATGGCTGGCGTGTGTCGTCGCCTGATGGCCGGTGAGCCAGGCTCGGGCCGTTGCCGCCGGACCCGGCTCCGAGACAAGGATGTCGGTGGCGTGATCAGAGGGACCCGCCCGGCGAGCCGGCCGGCCTGATCAGCCTGCAGCCGGCGGAAGCTTTCGATAAGCGGGCTCGGGCTGAGGAACCGAAGCCGAGCCAATTTCTTCGAGTTTCTCTACTTGCATTTGCGCCCAGTGGCGCATCCGCGATCCGAGCGCGTCGGCGACGCGTAGGGCGCCCTTCGCGGAAGAAATAGCAAGTGGGTCAATGCGTAGACTGGCCAGGTAGCTGTCCAGAGCGAGATCCGAGTTACCCGTGATCTCATGACAGTGCCCTACCATGAAGTTGATCAAAGCACCGCCGGGGGGAGCAAGGCGAGCTGCCTCGCGATACGCTTCCAGCGCGTTTTCCGCCTCGCCTCGCTCCAGGTGGACTTCTCCGCAGTTCACCCAGACCCGGGCATCAAATGGATCAGCGTTCCTGTGGTTCACTGCGCGCTCCAGAGCCAAATCCAGGTCACCATTCCAAAGCGACTCCTTGATGAGGCTCTCCCGTACTGGCCATGCGATTTCTCTGGCGTACGCCAGCTGTACGGAATCTCCATAAAATGCGTCTTCCGCATATTTTCTGGCGAGTTCCATCTCTGCTTGCGTACCGGCACTGTCCTGTTTCATCTGAGGAATAAACGCATGGACCCGATGGAATCGACTTCTGGCCATCAGGTAGTCCTGACGGGATATTTCGCTCGAGATTTGTTCGATCTCTACGCCATGGATTCCCTGCCAGAATTCGGCGGCCCGCACATCTCCTTCATGTTTTACACTCTGGACGACCTTCTGGTAAATCGCAGCCAGCTTCCACAACCCGGGCGGGGCAGTGACAGCTATGGCCTCGAACTCGTCTATGCAATATCCGACGTCCTCGCTCTCATTTTGCAGGCGATAGCGCGCGTAGGCTCTTAGCCAGGCCACTCCTGCGCTGGAGTCGTCGGACGGTTCGAGAAACCGGTCATGTGACGTAATGTCTATCGTGCACTTGAACAGCCCCAATCGATTGAGAACGCGAAGTGTCTTCACCTTCTGCTTGACATCCAAATCAGCAAAGTTTTCGACGCTATCAACAAGCACTTGCCAATCAGGAGTTCGGAGTCCGACGTCAAGCTGGCGCGGATCAGTCAACGTGTACTCGTGGAATCCAGTAGCTTGGATCAGCTCCTCCCGAAAGGAGGCGTTCATGGTCTGCCACAGCATCGGGAGATCTGTCGGTGCCGTCAGGTTTCTCCGATCCACGTCGAGCGGAGCTGTATACGCAGGTGAATCATCACAAGGCAATCCAAGATCGAAAAACGGCCTGCTCAGGAATCCTGGCAGCGTCAGACCGATATCACGCATCGCATATATTCCAAACTATCGACTGTGATCGATTATTGGGACTACTCCTATTAGAGCCGACAGAAAAGCGGCTGCCGAGGCGTTTTGTCAGCACGCTCCGGCAGCCGCTTGTCAGGCCCTACTTGAATGTTTCATACACGCCGCCAAAGGGGCGGCAACGGATTCGGCGACACCAGGACGCATGTCCGCCCTTTACACCAAGGTGGTCAGAGGGCGCTTCGGGTTGAAGGTCTGGAAGAGATTATTCGTGTTGCGCTTCATGAATTCTCCATGGCCATTGCATATCATCCGAAGTGAAGGAAATGCCCCGACTCGACGGGCGCCTCCTTCGGTGCTTGACGCCATTTATAGCGCATCGCACACATGGCAAAGATAGAATGTCAGCGCCATTTAGCGCGCCAGGCGAGGTATGACAATCTCTCTCAATTTCCGTATCGTTGCTGGTCAGGTACCTGTTTGACTCGGCAGGGATCTGACGGCCTGTCGGGGGCGAGCACGGGAAGGCCCGGCGTTCAAGGGAGCCCCGCCGGCTCTGTCCGGCCCATTGCGGCCGCGCGCAGAAGCCGTCCGCAGGCCGGAACGGCCATCCGCCCGAGATCCGCGCGCCCGGACGCGTTCACGACGTCCGCCAGGCAGGGGCGGAAGAGCAGGCACCTGCGGCTTCGGCCTGGTCAGGCATCTGGGCGCCGGAGACGTTCGAGGTCAGCGGGAGGGCTGCCTCGTCTCCGGGCGAGAGAGGAGGGACGGACACCGTGGAGCTTCCCAGCTGAATTCAGCGGCTGACGCGAAGTGTCCGCAAGTAGGCAGCGGGCGTGGTTCCGTAGATCTGCTTGAATTGCCGAATGAAGTGGCTTGAGTCCGAAAAGTGCCACTTCGCGGCGAGGTCGGATATGTTGGCCGGCGCGCTGCCGTTGATGATGTCCATTTGAGCCTCCTCGATGCGCCGCCTTCTGACATAGCTCATCACCGAGTCGTCAGCCGCAGCAAAGGAACGGTGAAGCGTTCTCACCGATACGTCCAAGATGTTCGCAATCACCGCAGGATCAAGATCCGCTTTCTCAAGGTTTTCATCTACTATTTTCTTGGCCGCCTCCACGACGACATGCGCGCGTCCGCCAATACCGTGTGCCACGTTTGCAGAAATCAGACCGCACAGAAGGCTTATTGTCGCCTCTTCCATCGCCGCTTCCCCCGATACGGACAGAGACGAAGGGTCGTGATCGTTCAACATGTCGAGATACGAAATCAAAAGTCTCGCTTCGGGAGTTGCGCAAGCGACCATTACGGGATCCTTAGGTGTCCGCGACGAACTCATACGGGTGCGCGGAATCACCAGCCACTGACAAACTGCGCCCGGCCCGTACCAGAACCGCCATTTCCTGCGAGTGTCGCGGACGCACATGTAGCCCGGCTCAACGGTTATGGAGTGATGCGCATCCTCAAATCTGACCCACCCCGAAAGGACTATGTGAACGACTATTGGATCACCGTCGTCCCCTCTCCCGGAAATTCCAGTGACTGCGTCAGAGCGATGCTTCGCGTATATGATGTTTTGCAGTCTGTAACCGTGCGCATCGAACCGGAACTCACGCCATGCGTACTGTGACGGCAGGGCTAGATCCGTCACGTGCGTAAAGATCTTGGAATTCCAATTCTTGACCATATCCTGCATTTCCGGGCCAGAGCGGGGTGGAATTCGAACGGATGCCAGAAGGTTCGGGCGGCGAGAAACGCCGGCATCGGCGGCACCATCTACATATGGGCGGTGCACTGCAAGGTTCTCCGACATGAGTCCTTCTTCCTGGTGGCTTTAACGTAACTGCTGCTGACGCGCCGGTGATCTGTCTGTCGACAGGTGTGATCACGGTGCCCGCGCCATCCTCTAAAAGCCTGTTCACCGGGCTGAGCCGCGTCCTTACGGTCAGCCGGTCCGGCGTCGCAGCAGGCGATCGCGAATCTGGTGTGCAGGGAACAGCCGCAGCGGGGGGTCTGCCGCTACCGACCTGTACAAGAAACGGATAGTCATCGAGGTTCAGTCGAACGCCCGATGACGGTCCCGATGGTCCAACGTCCGCAGCCGAGACGGTGATCCCAGAGAAAGAGTGTGGGGTGACACCACCGCACCACAGGCTCAGGAAGGATGCCCTTCACCGGGACGCCAAAAATTTCTCGAGCGCCGGCACGAGGACCTGGCTTGTCCGGCCATAACCGCGGCGAACACCACACCGCCCTGGTTCCGACTACGGTTGCCGACTTTGGTCTCGGTAGGTCGGTGGAATGTATACACGTAGATCATCGATGCGGTGCGCTTCCCAGGAGCGGGCGTAGCCCGGTGGCTTCGCTCCCGGCGCGACGATGACAGCAACGTGTGTCCATGCCGTGGCTTTCACGATCTCGCCCGGTGTGCTGTTCGCGTTGTGCCCGGAAGTCGCGGCAGAGGAGCAGCCGGCGTAGAAAGCGACAGGGAGGGCCTGATAACCGGTCAGCATGCAGGGAGGGCGCACGCTCAAGTGGTGCAGCTGGTCAGCCGTTCGGTCCCATTCGCGGTGTGCGGCCGTGGTGCGCTGGACGGTTCTTTCGAGAACCACGTACTGCACCACCAGGTGTCCCGAGAGGGCGATCCCCAGCAGCACAGTCACCACCGGCCGCCATCCCCGGCTCACCGTGCCCGGCAGCCGTATGAGCGCGTCCGCGACGGGGATCGCGAGCAGCGCGTAGGCAGGCAGGAGGAAGCGGGGTGCGGCATATCCGATCATGAACAGGTACGGAAGGCCGGCCGTCGCGGCACAGGCGAGCATGAGCGAGGTACTTGCCGCGCGGCCGAGTCTGATCGCAGTGACCAGCCCCAGTGCGGCGAGGAGGGGGAGGAGAAGCCACCAGCCCGTCACCTCCGGACCTGGCATCTGCCCGGTGCAGGGGCGGCAGAGGGTGCGCCCGCCCAGGCTGCGCAGTTGGTCACCCACGGCAATGTTCCATCCCAGACCGCCCTGGATCCGGGATGCCTCGGACAGGCGGTTTCCCAGACCGCCGTAGGAGAGGTACGCCTCCGCAACCCATTGGGCCGCACCGGACAGCAGACCACCGGCGAGTGCGGCGAACGGCCACGGCCGGCGCCACGTTCGCACGGTCGCCATCAGCGCGAACAGCGGAAGGCTGCACCAGACCGCGTCGGTCGGCCGCATCCACGCCATCAGCGCTCCGCCTGCGGCCACCCCCCACAGCGCGGTGCGGTCGACGACGGCGGATCGTGCACGCGCGAAGTAGCCCGCCCCGGCCAGGGCGCCGATCGCGACCCAGTAGTTGGGCATCGCCTGGGGGCCATAGAACAAGGTCACCCAGAGCGTACTGAAAAGTGCCGCCCCCAAAGTCAGCACCTTGATCGGGAACATGTTCCGCCAGGCGCGGAACGCCAGGAAGAGGCCGAGTCCCGACAGAACTGCCAGGTAGGCACGTAATACCGAGGTCGAGGATGACCACGACGTGACAGGCGCGACGAGGAGGGAGATGCCGCGGGCGCGCGGTGCGCTGAAGAATGCCGGCGGAGCATGGGAGCTGACCTGGCTGACGTACACGGTCTCGTCCCAGCCGAGCCCCATCCCCGTTTTCACGAGGCCGAGTTGGGCCAGCGTGAACATGGCTGCCGTCAGCACGAGCGGAAGGGTGCCGAGAGGCCGTCTCCCAGCGCGGATGGACATCATGGGACCGGGACGTCGGGTCACGCTGGTCGTGTCTCTGCTCAGGGTAGTGTCCGTCAAGGTCGGGCCTCTCGTCAGTGGTGCTCGGCCCTGTCGACGTCGTCGGCTGAGTTCCACCTTGAGCAGAACGCCGTAGAGCCCCTCTGCACGGCAGACGGGTGTGGGCGGCGCAGAGTTCAACCGAGATTCCGGACACTGAGGTTGCGGACCACTTCAGCGCTGCAGCCCCAGGGCGCCGGCGGTTCCGGCGGTTCCGGCGAGGAAGCGTCAGGCGGTTCGGACTGCATCGGCAGCCGCGGAACATCTGCCATGCACGCGGGTGGGAATGGCATTCCGGCGCTCGGACGAGAACCGATCCGGCGATAGTGCGGGCGGCTGTCCGCCCAGATCTGCGCGCCAAGCGGGTTCATCACGCGCCGGCGTGGGCCCGTGGGCCGCTGTCTTGGTCACCGGCGCCGAGTGTGACCAGGACAGGCAGAAGATGGCGTCGCCACCACCTTCGTCGGTGGATTCGTGATCCGGACCATGGCAGCGGAATGTGGCGTTCACGCAGCCCGGTGCCGCCCTGGGACGGATCCGGATGACCGTGCTGATCTCCCGGGCGACGACGAGCAGGGTGACCCACTTCACCAGTGCGGGGGACGGATCGAAGGCGGCAGGGCAGGTGGCCAGCGATCCCTTCTGGGCTATGTGGTCGAGGCGCCGGACACCGTGATCGCCAGCCCGAGATCTTGCCCTGCCGTACTTCGTGGACCGTCACCTGATGGGCGGCCGACTCCAGGACGCTCAGCCAACCTGCACCAGGTGATCGGTTCGCTGAATGACTCGTCGGCACTTGGTCACGACGCGCTGAAACGGCTCAGTGTCCCAGCCCCGCCGAGGTACCGCGAGTCGGTCGGTGAGAAAGCGCAACCACGGGTAGCGGTGACTCGACGTGTCGTGGCCCCATTTCAAGATCATCTGCGGGCTCTTGGTTCAGCCGGGACTGAGCAACCTCCAGAGCGTGTCCTGCATGGGCTGCGTGCTCACCAAAATATGTACCCACAGCAACACATGCACGACCCGCCCACAAGATCGAATTCTTCTGTTTGGCATCAGTTACATAAGGAGATACCGCTAGGAGCATTGCCCCTACTGCATTGAATGCCGAACTGGTCGCTGGGGCCACATTTCCAGACTTCACAGATTTCACCACAGCGGGGATGGACGCCAGAGCAGTAGCGACAGCACCAGTGACCGTAAACGCCGGATTGTTGTTGGCCGCTTGAGAACCTGCGGTAATTCCGGCGAGAATGGAACTCGCCGTCGTCATAGCGCTATCGCCGCTAAAACGCGCGTTCTTGTGAGCCAGAATGTGCTCGAGTGCCCATTGTGATGATCCTGTCTTGGGCACTGCCACGGCCACTGCCGCTGGCGCCGTATCTGGCATTGAGCTGGCACCTCTGTAAGAAGCTGGGTGGTAGACAGCGTAAGTGCCGTTCCTCCTCAAAGCAGGGCGTTGGCTAAGAGCAGCTGTGCGGCCCGGAGTCGGATTGAATGAGGCGGCGCGGGAAATGTCAGGGTTAGTCCCAGCGCGCGAAGGAACATCGGACACGGTTTACATCCTTACTCAGTAGGTGAGGCGTCCTCCTGCACTACGCGTCAGCGCAGGGGAAGGTTCAGTGAACCCCGTTCGTCCTGTACCCCAAGTGCGAAGTGGACTGGTCGCGGCCTGACACTGACACGTCGAACTGTCCGGGCTCACCCCCGGGGCAGGCGTCAAGAGACGTTGCCGCATTGCTTGGTGTCGACGCGGCGGCCCCGCCCGAGTCGGTGGTGCGGGACAGCGAACGCCATGGCACCGACGCCGTGGCCCACCCGACAGCCAGACTCCGCACCCTCTATAACCGTGGTTGACCAGGTACTTGCAGCCCTCTCCACCACACCAGTGAAGTCGAGCCCACACGAGGGCAAGACCCTCGGCCTACCCCGTCCCGAGCCATGGCCGTGCAAAGGCCGCACCCGCAGAAAGCGGATTTCTCGTGAGCACGCTTATGGCGACTCATGAACGATCTACGCGGGCGTCACTGGTTGCCGTATGGCGCACCTGGTTCGAATCGGCTCCAGCTGACCGGTCGTTCTTATCGCGGCCGAACTGGCCACTCCCCTGTCCCACCACCAGCGGTGAGCAGCAGAGCGGAACTCTTGCACGCGCCCGTCGACGGATTGCGTGCTGTTCATACTCATTGCACTGGGTGTCGTAGGGGCCACGAATAGATAGCGATACGCAAAATCGGCTTGGGCCGCAAAGGTATCCTGAAGTGGACTGGACACGGGGTCCAGATTATGTAACATAAGGCTATGGCACAGAAGATCGTAACGGTGTATACAGACGACCTTACCGGCACAGAATCTGAGGAGGTACGGACTCACTCTTTTTCCCTGGATGGGGTCCGTTACGAGATCGACCTCGTTTCGGAGAACTATGACAAATTGTTCGAAGCCCTCGAACCTTTCATCAAGAAGGGACGCAAGCTCGGTCGGCTCAAAGGAGCAGGTCGCACGTTCAAGCCTTCCGGGGACGGCCCAAGCGCGGAGGAACTGCGAACCTGGGCTCGGACCCAAAGCCTTCCGGTGAACGACCGCGGCCGTATCCCCGCAAGCATTCGCGAGGCCTACCGACAGGCTCACTGACCTGCGACTACATGACACTGGTCGACCTATGTGACACCAGCGCTCCAACTGGGCCCCGCCGCTACGAACGGAAAGCCGACCGCTCCTGGCCCAGACGTCAGCGTCCGGCGAGCCAGGCCATGGTGCGTTCGATGGCCAAGGGTGGCGGCCGAGTCGTTGCGAGGCCTGGACGCTCTTGCGGGCGATGCGGTGCCGGGCACCTCGGCCGGACAACCATCGCCGCATTGACCGAGTCCATCACGCACCGGGGCCGGTCCAGCGCGCCGGACGGTCCGAACGGCACGGTCGGCAACTCAACTTGGCCGGCCTGCTTGCATGGTGACTTCCACGGCGAGGTCGTTGTCGACCGTGTAATACGGACGGGCCGTGTACCCGCCGACGAGTGCAGTGGCCGGGTAGACGAAGACCGCCTTACGGTCGGCGACGTCGTCCAGCAGCCGGGCCACCCTGATGCCCGGGGCATCGACAGACGGGTGAACGTACACCTCCCATACGACCGGCGCCGCCCCGGCTTCAGGCCCCGCATCGTGCGCCACCAGCTCCTGGTGGCCGATGGTGAACGAGAACTCCTGGCCCTTGTCGGTGCCCAGAGAGATCTGCCGTACGACGGCTTCTGGTCCCTGCCGGCTCAGCGACACTGACGCACCGTCCCCCAGCCAGGTGCCGAACAGCCGTACCTCCACGGTCATCAGGCCACCCGTGACATCGATCCGGCCGGCTTCCGCGTGCGTGTCCCGAAGCCAGGCGCGTACGGCGAGCCTGCCGTCCTTGGTGACGTACGGGATGCGCACCGCCAGTGGCGCCGAGTGGCCGTCGCGCCTGCCGGACACGAGCGCGCGCAGATCGCGCAGGCCGGGCAGCAGGGGTATGCGATTCTCTTCCGACGGACCCATGAGGTAGGCGTCCCAGCGGCCTTCCTCCAGGGCTGGGACTGTCTCCAGCACGCCTCGCCACTCGTCGCGGCCTGCGGGTTCGAGCGCGACGACGCGGCCGGGCCGCGGAGGCTCTCCCTTGTCCGGGCGCTGTCGAAGCAGCAGTCGGGGGCGTGAAGAGCCAGGCTGCGGCGACCGTACGCCTATGACGAATCGCCCTTTCTCGTCCACGGTCACATCCGCGCGGAGCTGTTCTGTCACGCCCGCCACCCTCGCCGATCCGTTCATGCCGTTGCTGTCGCCGCTCCTCATCGCCGTGCCTCCCGTGCGGTTCGCACGACGTTGCTGGCGGCGACAAGCATGGTGTCCTTGAGCGCGTGACCGGCACTCACCAAGGCGTGGCCCGTCCTGCCTGTCGGCGGACGGCCATCACTGCGGGCCGCCAGCAGTTCCTCGAACAGCTGCTCCGCCTGGGTCACGACGGGTGCGGGGGCGTAACGCCGGGAGTTCTCCCGTGCCGCATGCCCCATTCTGCGGCGCAGTTCGTCGTCGCGTACGAGGTCCAGCAGGGCCTGAGCCAGGGCGTCCCGGTCTCCGACGGGCACCAGTCGGCCGTCTTCGCCGGGGGTGATGATTTCGCCGGGGCCGTACGCGCAGTCGGTGCTGACGACGGGCAGACCGCAGCGCATGGCCTCCACGATGGTCATGCCGAACGGCTCGAAGTTGGACGTCGCCACCCCGATCGAGCCCTTGACCCATTCGGCTTCCATCGGGGTCACCGCACCCATCAGGAAGACGTGGTTGTACAGCCCCAGCCGGTCGATGAGCCCGCGCAGCCGCTGCGACTCCTCGCCCTTGCCGTAGATGCGCAGCGTCCAGTCGGGACGCTCGGCCGCGACTGCGGCGAACGCATCGATGAGCAGGTCGAACCGTTTCACCGGCACCAGCCGGCCGGCGGCCATGATCACGCGTTCGCGGCTCTCCGAGGGTGGGAGTACCGGGTCGGGGACGCTGTTGGGCAGTGCCTGTATCCGTACGCCCGGCAGCCGCATCCTGCGCCGGTAGGCGCAGGCGTCGGCCTCTGTGACGGGGGTGATCGCGTCCAGGCGCGGGTATACCCGCCGCAGCGCGTTGCGGAGCCGTGGCGAATGGTTGCCGAGTGTGAGGTGCTCCTGTCCGATGCGCACCGTCCGGGAGGGTGCCTGAAGGGCCAGGTGGACGTTGAGACCCGGGCGAGTGCCCACGACGACGTCGGCGTCGAGTGACGCCAGTGCTTCGCCGATGCGTTCGTCGGTGAGGGCGCTGTACTGCCGGTAGCGGTACTCGGACGAGGGGAAAATCTCGGCCGGTGTCAGGTGCCGGGGGTTGTCCTTCTCATGGCGCAGATCCACCAGGGGCCGAAGACCCACGCGCGGGTCGAGTGTCAGGTTCGGTCGTTCCCGGTGCCGGAGAGCGGAGATGATCTCGACGTCGTGCCGGTCTGCCAGCGCTCGGGCCAGGTTGAACGTGGTGGTTATGGTTCCTCCTATTCCGTAGGCGTTGTGTAGGAGAAACGAGATTTTCATGGCGTGCATTCGGATCGGCTCCTGCGGAAGGCTGCCTGCGTGATCGGGTGGTGAGGAAGGTGGCCGCTGCCGGGCTGTCGGAACGTTTTCCGGGCGGCCGTGGTCGTTGTCCGTAAGGGCTCCCCTCACCTATGGGTGCGGTCCAGGGAGGGCAGCGCGCCGAGGGCTCCCCGAGGCGCTGTCATGGGCTGCCTTCGGCGCCGGTTTGGGTGATGGTGTGCGTCGGATGGCCGCGGCACCTCATGGCGGAGGGCTGGGAGCCGACGGCTCTCGGGGAGGAGTCACCGGGCTGTGTGTCCCCCGCGGCGCAGAGAAGTCGCCCTCGGCCAGGGCAAGTAGCGATAGGCCACCCAACCGTCCTCGTCGTTCTGGTTGACCGCTTCGGGGTCTGTGGCGGACCCGGTCGCTTTCCCTCCATGCGGCGCTGCTGCTGGAACGAGCTGCCCAGCGATGCCCGCTTCTCTCGCGGCGGGCCGTCCGGACGAGTCACCTGCGCTGTCGCTCACCGACCGCACCTTCCCCAGAGGCCGCTTGGGGCCCTTCACCACGGAGTCCGCCGTGCTGTCTCAACGGTCCGGCCCACTGGCGGGACCCGCTCCTGCGCGGTTTGCGGACATGCACGTAGCGGACACGTCGCCCAGGCCTCCGGCAGTTCAATTTTCGGTGACCAAGTTTCACAAGTGACCGAGGGGGGCGTGTCCATCTGCCTGTCGTGCGGAGCATGTGCCGCGGCGGCCCGAGTGGATGTCGGGCGGAGTCGAGCCCTCAGATGCCCTCCCGCCGTCCTCGTATGAGCCCCATCGGGCGGTAGGGCAGATTGCCGCGAGAGCCCGAACAACGCAATCGGCATGTCAGGCAGCTCGGTCAACGGTGTGGGGCCTCACTCGCGCGTCCCGTGAGTCCGCACTTGGCCGGTAGGCACCCTGCAAGAGTCCAGTGAACCCGTTCGCCGAGCTGTCCGTATACCGCTGTAAAAGGACTACAGCCCGACTCGGTATACAGACTTTCCAATTCCTCGGAGCCAAAATGACTCGCATATTCAAGCTCATTTCTGCGGTCGCTGTCGCTTCCGTCTGCCTGATCTTGTCGGCATGCGGAAGCAGAGAAGGGAGCCATGACGTCAAGAGCAGCACCCGTGCCGCCACTGACTCCACCGGCATCACTACAAAAGATGGCTCCACGACTTCGGGAGAACCCGTTGACACCATTGTCATTTGCACTGACAGCACTCTCTTTGGAGAATGCTCGGTGGCGCCCACGATCATCGAGGATCTGGCCGCATACAAGGGAGGGATTTTTAACGACAGCATTTCGTCCGTCATCAACAGTCAGACACAGTTTCAAATATGTTTCTACAGGGACCCCAATTTCAGAGGCCCCAGTTTCGCGGTCGGTCCTGGAGTCGAGGTTGATGACGTGAATGACTTCGACCCCAGGCTCGTCGCAGAGAACTTCAACGACAAGGTTTCATCCTTCAGAATTTTTCAGAACAGGTCGTGCATTGAGCAGGCGCAGCCGTGACGGGATCCGGGGACTCACGGATCCTGCCATTTTCGCACCGTTATGACATTCACCAGACCGTCAGGCCGGCAGGAGCGTTCACAGAGCAGTTTGACGTGATCGCGCTGAACCGCACAGCTGCTCCTGGGATTCTGCGCCTCGTCCGAAGTGCCGCGATGTCGCCGTCGTTCAGGAAAGTGGCACGCACATTCCATAATCTGACGTGACGCAAGTCACCTTGCTATTCCGGCTCGCTTTTGGTGCAATTTTTGACGTCCGTGCGGCTTCTATTCCGTGCGGCTTCTATTGAGGGAGGGGTGACCAGAAATGACCAAGGCTGACTGGTAAATCGACTTGGCCTGGCGTGCGCAGTGGCCCCGCAGAAACTCTGTACGCCAGGCCAGATACCTGGTCGCCAAGCGTGAGATGCAATTTCGGATGACGTCCGGCATGCGGGCGCCGAGGCAGGAGAGACATATGTCGACCTCTACACAGGGTGAGCTCTCCCCGTTTTCGTCGACAGAGTTTCGTGCGACCTGGCTCGCCGAGCTTCTTTCGTACTTCGGCGATCAGCTTGCACGGGTCGCTCTGGCGATTCTGGTTTTTGATCACACGAATTCTGCAGCCTTGACAGGCCTCGCCTACGCGTTGACGTACGTGCCGAGCGTTCTGGGCGCACTGGCACTTTCTGCCATTGCAGACAGACGGCCCCGCCGCTCAGTGATTATCCTCGTGGATGCCTCCCGTGCCGTAGTTGTCGGGGCAATGGCAATTCCCGGCATGTCGCTTCCTGGTTTGTGCGCTCTCGTCTCTGTCATGTCTTTCCTGGGCGGACCTTACAAAGCGGCACAGCTTGCACTGCTACGTGACATCCTGGATTCCAAACAATACCCAGTTGCGATGTCGATCAGGCAGGTCACCACACAGGCCGCTCAGATTCTCGGCTTTGCGGGCGGCGGGTTTATTTCTTCGGTGCTCACGCCGCAAGTGTGCCTCGTTTTTAATTCCGCCACGTTCTTCGCATCATGCTCGCTTTATCTGTGCTTCGTCGTAAAACGGGCATCTCCCGGTGCAGTGAAATCCGCTGGATCCGTGGCGAGCACCACCCGGCTCCTGTGGGAAGAGCCGCGCCGACGCGCTATTTTCTTGACTACGTTTCTAGGATTCTTCTATATAGCTCCCGAAGCTGTCGCGGCTCCGTACGTCAGCGCACTCGGTTACGGAAAAATATGGGTGGGAGCTTTGCTGGCCAGCACCGGCATCGGAGCGGTGGTAGGGCTATGGGCGTTCCATCGCTTTGTGCCGAAGGATCTCTACGCGGCATATCTGCCGATTATATGCTTTACGGCCGGCCTTCCGCTGATTGCCCTGTGCATACAGGGGGGCGGAATATACCTTGCCATGATGGCGTTCGCTCTCAGCAACGCACTGTGGTGCATACAGGTAGTGATATCGGTATCGACTTTGATTGAGCTGCTACCTGACAGCAAGCGGGCCCAGGGTATGGGCGTCTCCTCTGCCATGAATCTCACCGCCCAGGGCCTGGGGACAGCGTTCGCGGGCGGTTTGAGCGAATTGCGCAGCCCTGCCTTCGCATTGGTTTTCGCGGGAACTTCATCAATCTTCTTTGCTCTTTGGCCCGGACTTCTGTGGATCAGAGCAGACAGAGAGCGACTGCCTGACCACCTCCCGGAACCCGTTCCTCTTGATCGGAAGGTGTGAAGGGATCTCGACGGGGCGCTCGGAACGCGACGGGTACGGCAAGAAAGGTCCCGTCCCGCCGGAGCAGCCGGGCGAGGTGCCGGAACCGTGGCTCGTGCGGGGTGCTCCACCTCCGGCGGCCGTCTTCGCTCTCATCGTGTACGCGGTGTCGGCCGGAGCGACCTCCGCTTCCGGCGTTGCCGGATTGCGATGGATCCGCGTCTATCGCAAAGGCGGGTCTCGAACGCGCCGGTGGGCCCGCGCCCGTACGGCTGCTCGACGCGGCTCGGTACCTCGGTGGCTGCCGCCCGCACCCGGGCGATCGCCGGGCTCCTCGGTGTGGGCCGGCGGCCTCGACAAGGTAGTGCGGCAGGACCGTTCCGCCGGCGGCCTGCCGCACGGCACTCCGAATACGACAGGCACTCCGAATGCGACCGCGTCGGCGAGAGCGTTGCCGGCTGCTCCGCCGGACTTCGCGGATCGGAATGCACCTCCCCTCTCACGCGGAGCGGGGTGGCGTCGTGTGAGTCCCTGCAAGCCCCACCCTCGCCCTGACCACGCTCCGTGGCCCGTCGCCCGTGGCCCGCACCCCGCACCCCGCACCCCGCACCCCGCACCAAAGGGATCATCCGGATCTGCGAACGCCGGGGGCTCTGGCCGAACCCGCCTTTCAACGTGCCGGCCCGCGCCGGAAAGAGGCTCGCTGCACGGCGATGATCGAGGCCCGTGGTCACCGTGGGTACGGGCCCGGCATGTCACAGGATCCGCTGTCCGCCGCGGATCCTCCGGTCCCGCCGACAGCGGCCATGGGGACCACCAGCAGCAGGCTCTGCCGTGCACGGAAGCTGCCGCGGAAAAAGGATCCGCCGTGGGTGAACTGGGCTCCAGGGTCGGGCCGTAGACCTGAGCGACGGTGTTTTCGCCGCCGCTTTCCCGTACACGGCATGTCGCATTTTACCGGAGCGCAGCTGACGTCCCGAAAATGACGGATTTCCGCCTCACCCGTCTCTTCCATCTATCACGGCGTGGTGACGGGAATCTATTTTCAAAAATGGACACCCTGCCCGCCACCGCCCGAATCAAAACGGGCTCCCCCTGACCTTTACTTCCCTTTTTGGATCACCGGCCCTTTTCAGTGCCCCATACCGCCCGATTCTGCCGCCGTGTACTCGGGAGGGCGGTAATTCTCCGCAGGGCGCCGGAAACCAGGCTGGATCAGGACACCATTAGGAGTGAGCATGAGTTGGACGTTCATGGGGTCCGACGGATCATCAACGCCGGCCGCCGAGCAAGACCGTGCGGACCACCAGAAGCAGGTGCTCGCTCTGCACGCGTACGTGAGCCGCCTCCTGAGGGGGGACCCTGTCCAGGCCGAGGACATCGTGCAGGAGACTCTGTTGCGATGCTGGCGCACCTACGGCTGCACTGGGAACGCCGTACTGCGTCCATGGCTGTTCCGGGTCGCAAGGAACCTGGTGATCGACGGGTACCGGAGTAGCAGGACCCGGCCGCAGGAAGTCGACGGGGCTCTGTGGATGGAACTTGGGGCGGCCGAACTGGACGCGAGCGAAGAGGTGCTGACCGCGATGGTCGTACGGGACGGGCTGGCCACCTTGTCCGCCGCACACCGCCAGGCGCTGTTCGAGGTGTACTTCCGCGGTCTCACCCTGGAGGAGGCCGCGCACGTGCTGGGTGTGCCGAAGGGCACACTGAAGTCGCGCGTCCACTACGGGCTCCAGGCGCTGCAGAAGGTCCTGAACTACGCTTGCGTGTGACGGCGGGACGGAGTGTGTCCCGACCGGCCCGAGGGCCGTGCGGGACACACTCCGTCCGGTGCCTGCCTCGGGGATCCGTCTTCGGCGCGGCTACCTCCTGCGCGATACTTTGGCAGGCTCGGAGAACGCGGGTCGGCTGCTCGGTCCGGCCTCGGCGACAGCGGCGCTTGTCGTCTCGGCGGTGCCGTGGGAACGCAGCGCGGCAACGCCGGAGATGCCGATCGCAGCGCCCGTGGCGCTCCGTGTGGCCGGTCCCGCCGGGCTGGCGGGAGCCACGCTTTGCGTCTTCTGGGGCTCGGCCGGGGCGGGAGCGGGTGCCGTGACCGTGGCAGAAGCGTCACCGCCGAATTCCCGCATCGCCCTCAGAACGTAGTCGTCGAACTCCCGGTCGAAGACCGGGTTCGGCGCAGGGGCGGGGGCAGGAGCGGCCGTGGGAGCCTGCACGGGCATGGTCTGAGGCGCCGGGGCCTGGGGTGCCATCCGTTCGGCGAAGCGTCGCAGTCCTTCACTCAGACCCAGAGCACCGGCCGACGCCCCCCGGCGTACCGCGTCGACAGCTCCCTTCAGAGGACCGCGCCGTGCCGCCCGGCTTTCCAGCCGGTCGCCCGCGGCGTCCGCCCCGCCGGCCATCGACTTCAACAGACGGGACGTGGCACTGCGGAGCGGTGATGGCGGAGCCTCGTTCCGCGTCGCGGCCGCCCGCAGGACGTCGGCACGGCCCTCCACCCGTTCTCCGAGCCGTGTCAGCTGTCGCGCGACGAAGCGGGCGATCCCTTCGAGCACGGTCCGCTTTTCCACTCGTTCGCCAAGTTCGGCGAATACCCGGGACAACGCGCTCATCACGCGGGTGGGCCGGTTCGTGGAGGCGGAAGGCGCCCAGGAGACCGACGGTTCCTGGGCCGCTGGGGAGGGGAACGAGTCCCGACCGGGTTCGAGGGGCGGGCCTGGAGGCGTGGTCATCGGTGTTCTTCCTTTCGGTCGGACAGTTACGTGGACGTAAAAGTGAACAGAGCGAAGATCAGCGGTGCTGTCCTTCTAGGCAACGTCGTATGCAGAGGGCGAGTTCAGTCGTTCAGTTCCGGTGTCCAGAGAGCTCGTCGCACAGACTTGTCGCGGTTCCCTGCCTGGCGTGGCCGACAGATCGGGCGGCAACCGCCGGGGAAGGGTGTGACGAAAGGGGTGTGCCGCTCGAGGCCGTCACCACCGCGGACGACGCGCACGGTCACCCGACGCGAAATCCTTCAGCCATCCCGTCGCCACGGCACGGAGCTCGGGCCCTTCGCACTTCTCCGTCTGTGTCCGGGTAGGTGGGCCGGCCGGTGGCCCTGGCCGCTCGCAGGACGGTTCGGCCGAGCGTCAGCCGGCGCAGCAGCAGTTCGGCGGGACCGTAGCGGGTGAAGGCCATGAGCCGCGCGGAGAGAGCCAGCTGGACGGCCCACAGTGCCACGCAGGCGCCCGTCAGCACGGCCGGGCCGACCGTGCCGTAGAGCCCGAAGCCGTAGCCGGTGAAGACGAACGCCAGGACGCCCGACTGCAGGAGGTAGTTCGACAGCGACATGCGGCCGGCCGGGGCCAATGTCCTGGCAATCCGCCGGCCGTGCCTGCCGCGCAGGATGAGCAGCAGCGCGGCCGCGTAGGCGGCGGCGAGCGCGGGTGCCGTGAGGATGTCCACGGCCTGGCCGAGGTAGTAGAAGCGGTCGTCGAGCGGGCCGTGGGTGCACATGGCGGTGAGGACGCCGCCCGGCAGGCCGACCAGCAGACCGGTCACCAGCAGACGTCTGTGGACGGCCGATGTCCGGGCGCGGGATGCGCCGGGCGCCTTGAGCAGACCTCGGCGGCCTGCGGCGAGGCCTGCAAGGGCGGCCGCGAGGAGGTGCACCGCGTAGACAATCGCACTGCCGAGTGTCTCGCGGTAGGCCGTGATGTTGGCGTGGACGACAGAGAGGGGACCGCCCCGGTACGCCGCGCCGCGTCCGGCGGTTGCGGCCGTCGACTCCGTGACGCGCCCGGGATCGTCCAGCCATAGAACCGTCACGCCGACGGTGAGGAAGACGGCCGTCAAAAAGACGACCAGCAGGGCCGCCGTGCGCAAGGCTGTCCGCGCTCCCAGCCTGCGTGCGGCAAACAGCGCCACGCTGAGGACCGCGTACGTCATCAGGATGTCGCCCGGGTACAGCAGCGCGGCGTGGGCGAGGCCGATCAGGAACAGACCCAGGAAGCGGCGCCAGTGGCGGCGGGCGAAGCGGATCCTATCCCGGTCGGCCGCCGCTTCCTGGAGGACGAAGCTGTAGCCGAACAGAAACGAGAAGATCAGATAGAACTTGGTCGTGAACAGGGCTGTCACCAGCCATGCGACGGCGCGGTCGGCGGCTGTCGTACCCGGGCCGGATGTCAGGTCCCAGGCTCCGGCCAGAACAGGGGCGTTGACCACGCAGATGCCGAGCAGGGCGAACCCCTTCAAGGCGTCGATCTGCGGTATCCGGGGCGGGCCGCCGGCCGACACACCGATGCCCGAAGCCGCAGGCCGGTGCGCCGCCTTCACCGGAGCGTTCCGTGGGCGCACGGGCCGAAGGCGCCGCAGGCTGCGTGCCCCGAGGTGGAACGGTTGTCGTGACGGCGGAGGGTGGATCCGCCGTGGGCCGGGCGGCTGTCAGGCGCGCGGGCCCCGACGGCCTCCGGGGTCGCCGGGGCCCGTCTTGCGGTGCGCCGGGCCGGTTCCTCGCGATGCTCCATCGTGCGGCCTTCTTCGGGGTCGGTGGGGCTGTCGGCGTGGGGCGGTGACGCCGGGTCGCGCCGCGCGCCTGGTTCCGCCGGCGCGCGGATGCTGTCGAAGGATCGCCGTCACGGTTGGCCGGTCGGGGGCGGTTCCTTCGCCCGGTGCTGTCCGGGCTTGCAGCCCGCGAAGGGACCGGACGGGTCGCGCAGGGAGGCCATCACGGGCATGAGGTAGTCCCGGTGCCAGGCGGCCGGGCCGGTCAGCGGCGCTTTGCTCCCGGTCAGTTCCTGCCAGGCCATCCACAGGCCGTAGAGCTGTGCGACGACTTCCAGGTGCTCCCACCAGCGAGTGCACCAGGGAGCCATGGACGAGACTTCCCTGCCGTAGACCGGAAGCAGCAGTCCATGGACCCACATGGTGAGATCGGCGACGGCCGAATCGAACTCGGCTCCGGCCTTGTAGAGGATGAAGGGCGGGTCCGGGGGAAGCGGGTCCAGGTCCAACAGGTCCGGCAGGTCCAACAGATCCGGCAGGTCACCCGCCGTATCCGTCGTGTCGTCCTCCTCCGGCGGTACTTGTGTGGGGGCTGGAGCCTCGTCCGGCGCCCGTAAGGCGCTGTCCACGGATTCGGGCGTTCCGGCCGGTTCTGTGTCCGTTGCCGACACGGCGGAGACAGGCGGCGAGGGCGGCGTTTCGGACAAGAAGTCACCCGGCCGGGTCGGCACCGGCAGGGACTCCCCCGGCTGCGAGGGCGAAAAGGTCCGGTCGGCAGCCGGCTCGGAGAGGGGAGGACCGGTCTGGCTGGGCGGCGCGAGCGGTGCTGCACGCGTCCAGCCTTCTGCCCCCGACGAAGGGTACGGCGTCGTCATGTCTACGGTTCCCTGGTTCCGGAGGTCGGGCGCCGCACCGTCGGCACCCATGGTGTTGCGGTCAGTGCTCGATGCCATGGCCCGCCCACTTCAGTGCGGCCCGCCGGGTGATCGCTTCGGCCTCCGCGGCTGCCGCGGCTGAGATGGCGCCCGCACCAGGCTCCTTGTACCAGGGCCGCAACCGGATCAGGGCCGGTTTGACCCCCGTGGCCAGGAGCAGCGCGGTCCCCTTGGGCAGGGCGCGGATACGGTCCGGCGGCAGGATGGGGTCGAGGCGGTAGGAGACCGACCGGGAGGTGCCGTCTTTGCTGCGCGAGGTGCTGAGGGTGCTCACCTCGTGCTGGCCGACGAGTTTGGAGACTTTGTCGACGAAGTCCGCGTCGTCGAGACCGGCGCCGAGGAGCTTGATCGTCGCGGCGCTCCACAGGGCGTCCATTCCGGCCTCGCCCCATACGCGGCTGCCCTGCCGGTAACTCTGCAGGAGCGTCACGACGTTGATCCCGCGGGATCCCAGGTGGCTGTAGAGGTCGGGCAGGTCGGAGATACGGCAGACGTTGGCCGCTTCGTCGAGGACGGCGGTCATCGGCGGGTCGAGACGTCCGCCCATGCGTTCGGCAGCCATCACTCCCGCCCGCATCGTGCCGTCGGCCAGTCCGGCGATGACACCGGCGGCGGAGCCGCCGCCGTCCTTGGACAGCAGGTAGAGGGTGTCACGGGTGAGGACGTGGTCGTGCGGGCGGAACTCTGGAAGGTCCGGATCGGGGGTCACCCAGGCCAGGATCTCGGGGTCGAGGAGGCAGGACACGCACTGGCGGGCGGTCTCGTAGATGCCGTCCCGGGTCTCCACCGCGCCGCGGACCGTGCCTTGCAGCTGTTCGGCGAGCGCGTGCATTCCCTTGTCGCGCAGCAGGTCGATCGGGGTACGGTCGGCCGGGTCTGCGAGCCAGGCCAGCAGGTCGGTGATCTGCGCCCGGCCGCCGGACGCGGCGAGGAAGAGCGCGGTGAGGGTGTTCTGCGCCGCAGAGATCCAGAAGTCCTTCTTCGAGGAGTCGTCGTTGACGGAGGCGACGAAGTGGCCGGCCAGGCGGCGGGCGCCCTCGATGGTGACGCAGTCGGCCAGCATGTCCCACCACATCTCCCGGGGTGCGTGCGCGATGCCCTGCGGGTCGAAGGTCCACACTCTGCCCGTCTTGGCGCGTTCGGCCCGGGTGACGGAGTAGACGTCGGATTTGTTGGACGTCAGCAGAACCGCGCCGCGGGCCCGCAGCACACGCGGTATCGCGATGCCCGTGGATTTCCCGGCGCGCGGCGCCATGAGGTCGAGTTCGACGTCCTCGAACGAGGAGCGCAGTTCGGGCCCGCCGGGGGCCAGGTCACCGAGCAGGTTGCCCGTGTCGTCGCCGCTGAGTTCCTTGACCCCCTTGAGCGAGGGGCGCAGATCGCGGGCTCGAGCGGCGATCCCTTCGGGAGCCAGCGAGGCCAGCTCGCGCACGCCCGCCAGCCCCGTGCCTTTACGGGTGCGCCCGATGAGGCGGCTGAGCACCGGGACGGCGAGGACGGCGACGGCGGCGAACGCGGTCACGATGCCCGCGTAGACGGCCCATGGTGCGGCGTGCGGCCACAAGCGGCCGGGTCCCTGGCCCACCAGTCGCGTGAAGGTCGACAGGGCGAACGGCGGCGGGTTCCAGCCCGCCCCGGTCGCGACGGCCCCGAGCGTGCCGCCCAGCCACGTGATCCCGAACATGACGAGGGCGACGCCGGCGACGGCGACGATCGCCCAGGGGGCGAGTTCGTTGCCCGTCGGTCTGGGGCGGGCACTCATGTCGCCTGTCCCGGCGTGTGGCGGGTCGAGGCGGCCCTGTCTCCGGCCGCCCAGCGGCTGTTGGTGTTGTGCAGGTCGCGTTCGGTGTCGGTGATGGCAACTTTGATGGGGATGCCGGGACGGCCGCCGACCTTGATGAGGAAGCGGCCGCGCCCCGGTGGCTCGTCGTGCCCTCCGGTGACGGCCCAGCCGGGCGGGGAGGACCAGGAGGAGACCAGGTCGATCTCCCGTTCGGAGAGACCGACCACGCGGCCCAGTTCCTCCATCTCGGTGCGGGGAAGACCGGCGCAGATGACCATGCCTGCGCGTTCGACGAAGCCTCGGGCCTTGGCCCGGTCGGACTCGCTGCCCAGAGCTTCGGCGTCCTTCAGGGTGTGGGTGATCTTCGCGTCGCCGAGCCCGAGGGATCGGTTGAGGCGGGTCAGGGCGTCGATGCGGTCGACGATGCCGGAAGCGGCGCGCAGCGGTCGCCACAGTTCGTCGAGCACGGTGAAGTACCAGCGCCGCGGGGCGAGTCCGGCGTCGGCGAGGGCGTGTGCGGCCGCGACGGTGCCCAAACCGTCGGACCATGCCGCCAGCATGGCCGCGGCGGTCAGTTGGGTGTCGGACTCTCCGATGCGGGAGATGTCGATGCACACGGCGGGGGCAGCCGGGTCGATGCGGGTGGAGGTCGGCGAGGCGAAGGTGTCACCGAGCGGTCCGTCCAGGATGCCGAGCAAGGACCGGTGCAAGGGGTCGACCGCGGTGCGGTAGCGGGCGTCGTCGCCGCGGTCCAGGGTGACGGCACGGACCCGGTCCGGTCCTTCCTGGAGCACGGCGAGCAGGTCCGGCAGCAGGGGCGCCCTGCCCTCCGGTGTGCGTTCCCTCAAATGGTGCAGGGCGGCCGTGAGTACGGACTGCTCGTGGTCGTCCATCGGTCGGCTGCGGACCACGGAGATGAGGGCGGCGACCATGTTGAGGACCCGGCCGTGCGTCTCGGCGGCCAGGGCCTGCCCGGCGGAGCCGCCAAGGCGCACGGCGGCCGAGCCCATGGCGCCGGGGTCGAGGATGTTGATGCCGCCGACTCCGCGCCCGATGGAGATGACCTGTCCGCCCAGGGCACGCACGGTGTCGGCGTAGTCGGGTTTGAGGTCGCCGAGGACGAGGGGCACCACGCCCGTGGCGGCCAGGCCTATGAGCATGCGGTTGACGAGGGTGGACTTGCCCAGGCCCGGCATGCCGAGCATGAACAGTGAGGGGTTGGAGATGTAGCGGGCTCGGGTGAACCAGGAGATGGGGTCACCGCACACGGTGGCGCCCGTGCCGATGTGCTGTCCGAGAGGTACTCCCGTCATGGGGGAGCCCGAACCGGCGGCGAACGGCCACAGTCCGCACGCCTGGACGGTCGTGGCACGCCACATCGTCGGCGGATCGAGGTGGCCGATCTCTCCGCCGCCGGGGCCCGGCCAGCCGCGGGCCCCGGGCAAGGGCTGTCGGCCGCCGACCGGTCGCCCTGTGCTGCCTCCGGTGTTCTTCACAGCGCCTCCTGGAGTGCTTGCGGGATGAGGGTGTGCTCCCAGGGCAGGACACCCACGGGGAGCGCGCAGGTGAAGGCCGCGGCCTGCATGCGGTCGGCCGGGCGCAGCGAAAGGCGGGCGGCGGCCTGGAGGTTGCGTACGGTTCCGGCGGCGTCGGCCAGTTGTTCCTGGGAGTCGACCGTCACGGTGACCATGAGGGAGAACTCCACGAGTCCTGCGCCGGCTGCCTCCTCGGCGGCGGTCTGCTCGGCCGCGTGCATCTCGGAGGCGGCGCGCGCCTGGACCATGCCTTTGCCCGAGGTGGCCATGAACTGGGCCGCTCGCCGGTCGGCTTCCACGATCCGTGCGGAGGTGGCCGGGTCGATGGGCCGGTAGAGCAGGGCGACCCGCTTGCGGCGGGTGCCGGGGGATGCCTCCAGCAGGCCGCGCAGCACGTTGGACCGTACGGTGCCGCGAGGTGCGAGGGTGAGCAGCCAGGTGCGCGAGACGCCCGAGTCGTGCTGGTAGGAGCTGACGGTCTCGACTGCGGCGGCGGGTCCTGAGTCCTCCCAGACGACGCCGGTGCCGCCGTGCTGGGCTCGGGCGCTGAGGATGTCGCCGGCGACGGCGGGGTCGTAGGCGACGCGCACCGTTTCTGCGATCTGCTCGGCCGACAGCGGTGCGGCTGATCCTGCGCCTGCGCCCACGAGGCCGCCGAGGAGGCCGGGGATGCGGATGGCGAGTTCGGTGATGATCTCGCTCTGTTCGCGCCTCTGCCCCTGGGGTACGCCGTAGGTGAGAGCGATGTAGGTGTGCATCTCGGAGGAGGCGGAGGGATAGCGCTCGACGACCTCTCTCATCACGGCCTGGGCCGCGGTCGGCGCGTCTTCCCTGATCCTCGGCAGGACCTCGTTGGCCAGGCGGGTGCCGGAGTCGGGTGCTGTCTCGATGACGACGGAGGCGCCCCGCAGCTGGGGTTCTTGCGACAGCCGGGCCAGCCATTGTCCCCAGGCCGCGACCCATACGTCCGTCTGATCGGGGTCCACGAGCGACCCGCCGTCGGGTTCGCAGCCGAGCACGATGGTGTAGGTGTTGCGGCCCGGATGGTGCAGCACGCCGAAGGGGCGATCGTAGGCGTCGCGGCCCTCGCTCATGGTGATGCGGCTGAGGAGTCCGGGCGGGCTGAACCGGCCGCCGGGCCGCTGCGACAGCGGGCCGCTGACGTAGGTGTGAGCGCCCTTGGCGCGGCGCCGCAGCCAGCCGACTCGCAAGGCGAGCAGTTGGTAGAGGTTGCGGCCGTCCTGGGTGCGCACCATGAGCGGGGCGATGAGGAAGGCCAGGGGGAAGATGACGAACAGGGCCGCCACCAGGGAGATCAGGGACACGAACAGGGTGAGGACCAGGCCGGCGAACACACCGAACGTACCGATCAGCCCGAGAGGGCCGAGCCCGGGACGCCGGGGACGGCGCCAGTTCCCGTAGGTCGGATGCACGACCGCTTCTGTCGACATGAGCTTTCCTGAATGGGTGAGTGGCCGGCCTGCCGGGTGAGGCGGCCGGCGGATGACGATGGCCGGGGAACGGGTGGTTGCCGGAGGGCGGCCCCGGGCGCTGCGATCCGCCCGGGGCCGGCCCTGCGGTGTCATCGGTTGTGTCCGCGGTCCCCGTCGGCGCCGTCGACCGCTCCGGCGGCCACGTTTCCGACTGTCTGCACGACGGTCATCGCCGCCGCGGCGGCAGCACCGACGGGGCCTGCGGCGGCCGCCGCGCGTGTGGTGGCGGCGCCCGCCCCGCCACCACCGCCTTGGAGGGGCGCTGCTGCACCCGGGACGCCGGATGGAGCGCTCGCACCGCTCGGGCCCGAGGGGCCCGAAGCACCGGCGCCGCCGGATCGGCCGGGCATCGCCCCGCCGCCCCCGCCGCCGGACGGCATCGAGCCGCCGATGGATTTCGCACCCGAGGCGAGCGCACCGACCATGGCGCCGGTGGCGCCCTGTCCGCCGCTGCCGAGCGCGGCCGTGGCCGGCATGACGAGCTTGAGCAGGGCGGGCAGGGCGACCGCAGAGAGCAGCAGGACGCCGATGCCGGCGATCTTCTCGTGAACGCCGTTGTCACCCGTGTTGGAGATCATCGAGGCGCCGGCGAAGATGACGAGCCCCGCCGCGGGCTTGTACAGCAGCCAAGCGATCATCCAGCCGATGTGCTTGCGCCACCAGCCGCTGCCCCAGTTGGTCATGGAAGCCGCAGCGGCCAGGGGAAGGGTGCCGAGGAGAAGGATCATGACTCCGAGCCGGACGTACATCAAAATCGTCTGCACGATGGCCGCGATGAGCAGGAGAAATGCGAGGACCAGCAGCAGCACCGACGGGATGCCGTCGCCGCCGCTGCAGCCGATGGTGGTGAGCTGCTGCTGCGCGCCGGTGGCAAAGAGGTGGTCGGCGTAGCGGTCCGATAGGCTCGCCAGTGCGGTCACGACGGCCGTGGCGGCGCCGGCTACCAGGATCACCCGCAGCAGCCCCTTGAGAGCTGTGGTGCCCGCCTCACCCCGGCGTTCGAGCGCCATCCGCCCAGCGGCGAAGAGCAGCGACGCGACGGCGGCGTACACCACAATCCACTGGGTCTGCTGACTGACCTTCTGCGAGGTGCCGCCCGTGCCCAGAGTGGGCACGTTGGTGGTGAGATCGCCGAAGACCGTGATGGCGGCGGACAGAACCTTGTTGGCGATCACTTCCAGGATCGTTCCGACGGGATCTCCGAGGAAGTCGAAGAAGCCCTTGATGATGTCGCCGGGGCCGCTTCCTGTTTCGCAGGCCATCTCACACCTTCCAGAGAACGAAGCCGTCGGTGCTGCTCGCCGCCGACATCTCGGTGTGCAGGGAACCGTCGTTGCCCGGCATCACCTTCCAGTCACCGCCGCTCCACCGCAGGGAGACCGAGGTGGTGAAGTAGGGCCCCTCGGGACTCTTGATCAACACGCCCACCGTGGCGCGTGTGGTGGTGAACTGCGAGAGCAGGAAGCCGGCGTAGGTGCCGTTCCTGCTGGACTCGAGGCCTCCCTGTGACAGGGAGCCGCGCTGTGAGACGTAGAGGTCGCGTCCGAAGCCCGCGACGACCTGGTCCCGGGTGACGGCGCGCCAGTTCGCTGAGGTCATCTGGGCGGGGATGACGTGGGCCGCCATGACCGCCCCCATCCGGGTGCGGGCGAAGCACCACAGCACCGGCCCCGTCGTACGGGTCGGTCCCGACGACGCCGAGAGCGGTACGCGGGTACCGCCGACCGTCCCCCAGCGGACGTCCACCGGTGGCGCGTCGGAAGCGGCGCGGTCGTGGTCGTCGGTGTCGCATCCCTCCGGTCGGTGAGGGGTGTCCGTCGCGGAGCGGGTGAGGGGTCCGGACGCGACGGTGGTGGTCAGCTGCCCGGGTGTGTCCTCCCGGGTGGCGACGGCGACCAGCGACATCACGAAGGCAACAGCGAGGAAGGCGGCGGCGATCAGGCGCCCGCGCTGCCGCCAGAACGGCGCGGGCCGGTCCTCGCCTTCGTCGACCGAGGTGAACATGGCTTCGGCCTCTTCCTGTTCAGGCGAAGACGAACTGAACAAGGGGGCCGGCGGTGGCGACGAGGACACAGCCTCCCAGGACCATGCCCAGGCGGCTCATGTGCTCGGAACTTTCACCACGCTTCACCGAGATGGCCATCATCGCGCCGGTGACCAGGACACCGGCCACACCGGCCGCGGTTCCCGCCCAGGCCGCAATACCGAGAACGAGGTCGATTTTGTTGGCGAGCGCCGGCGGCGCATTGCGCTGAGGGTTGGGAACAGCGGCAGCGAGAAACGTGAGCATGGTGGCCTCCTGGTAAAAGGGCGAGAGCGAAGAGAGCGGTAAGGAAGGGGGACGGGTGAAGAAGGCGGGCTGCGGCAGGTTGTGTGCCGCGGGAGGCGGGCGTGTGCCGATCACAGCCCCAGGGGGCCGAGAAACTGAATGATGGGTCCGGCGGTCGCCGCGAGCACGCTGCCGGCGAACACGTAGAACAGGCCGCGCATGTGCGAGGCGCCCTCTCCGGGCTCGCCTCGGCGCAGCTGCAGTGCCATGACCGTTCCTGTGAAGATGACGCCGGCGACGCCGGCAGCGGACGCGCACCAGGCCAGAAGGCCAAGGAGGAAGTCGGCGTCGGCGCCGGGGTCGAAGGCGGCCGCGAGAACGTCATGGGCGGCGGTGGGGTTGCTCATTGTCCGTCTTTCGGAGTGGGTCGCACGGGCGGGAGGATCGCGGCAAGTTCCCTGACGGCTTTGGGGACCTTGGCGGCCGGCTCGCCCACCCGCCACTCGGGGATCCACGGTATGTGGAACGTGCGGGCGGCGGAGCGCAGTACACGAACGCGACGGGTCAGTTCGAGCGGCAGGCGGCCCGGCGCGTCGGCCACCAGCACGAGCGCCAGCAGGTCCACCCCCGAGGGGTGCCGGACCGTTCTCAGCGCGTCCAGGGCTTGGGAGGCGGCTCGCAGCCCTGTCGCGTTGGTGCGAGCCAGCAGAAGTACTCGGCCGGGCTGGCCCTGCGCGATGTCGGGCCAGTCCTGTCCGGCGTCCGTTCCGCCCAGCGCCGCCGCGAACGTGGTCGCGCCGGCGCCTCCGTGAGCGCTGACCCAGCTGGCATCGACGGCGGGCGGGGCGGGCGACGCGGTGTCGCCGCCCTGGTCGCGGTCGGCTCGCGGACGGGGTATCGCGGGGACCGTGACAGGTACTGGAGGTGAGGGCCTGACAGGCGCAGCAGCCGGGGCAGGGATCTGGTCCGGGGAGAGAGGCCCCTGGCGGAGCGCTTCGTCCAGCGAGGGATGCTGCGGGTACG
Organism: Streptomyces rishiriensis; assembly: GCF_030815485.1. NCBI lineage: Bacteria > Bacillati > Actinomycetota > Actinomycetes > Kitasatosporales > Streptomycetaceae > Streptomyces > Streptomyces rishiriensis. Next base: position 357,462 of record NZ_JAUSWV010000001.1, read on the forward strand.
GCGCCGCGGGAGCGCGGGACGAGGGCGGTTCCTGAGGGGCGGACACCGGCCCGCGAACCCATACGTCCGACGGGGACGTCGCGGCCGAGGCGCTCATCGTGGGCATCTCCTCTTCTCCGGGCTGTGGTTCAGGGCACGCGGGACACAGGATCGGCAGCGGTGATCCCGAGTGTCGTGAAGGCGAGCGGGGCGGCTGTACGGACGGCGGTTCTCTCCTCGCGGCGTGGCTCTCACCAGGTCGCTGCGGATGGTCCGCGTTCTCCTCGATCTGCGCGTCGCGCTCCCTACGACAGCCACCTACGGCCCATACCTGTTGCGCAGTTCACTCCCGACCGCAATTGATCTGGATTGAACTGCGTGGGCCCGGACGACGTTGCCGACCACGTACGCATCCGCGCGACACAGGTCCGTCACACGGAGCAGGGCTCGCACGGGGAGTCCGTCCGTGGACCACACGGCGGACCTCGTCCGAGAAGGACTCCAGGAGGGGATGAACCGGTGCGTAGAGGCGCTGGAGAAAGCGCGTCGACGCCAGAGGGTCAGGCCCGGCAGAGTCTGTCGCGGCTGACGCCCGGCGCGTTCGACCGCCTGAACGAGGACGGCGACGGCGGGAACGCCTTCCCCCTCGACCGGCCGGACTCGGCCGCGGCCCGGGGCCGCTTGCCGTGGGAACGGGACGGCAGCATGGAGTCCTTGGCCGGCCCGAAGCCGCATGGCAACGCGGTGCGCCTGGCTTCGGCGACCTGTGGGGCGCGGCCCGACGCCGTGCGCGAAGCCGCCTGCGTTTCCCGAGCACCGCGGCCGTTCTCCTGAGCCACCCGAGTCATGTCGCAGGAGGGCCGGGTCTCCGGCTCCGCCGCGTGCGCCTGCCTGTCCCGCAGACACTGAAGAACAGTGAGGTCTCCATGTTCCCGAAGCCGACCGGCCCCACGACGGACACCGGGAAGGACGACGCCCCGCCCCTGCCGCAGTGCAATGTCTTCATCTCGACCGACGGCAACGTGGCAGTCGACGGACAGCGCATCGAGGTGGCGGGCAGCTCCGCCCAGACTGCCGCCCTCGACCACCTGCATCAGCTCGCCATGGCCATGGAAATGCCCGTCGAGGCATCGGTACTCGACCAGCAACGACGCTCAGCCTTGCTGATCAGGGTCCGACCGGACGGCGCGAGCGAACTCATCGACGCCCCCTTGTCCCTGGACGATCCCGAAGCACCCGTCCAGGCACCCCCGGCCCAGCAACCCCCGGCCCAGACACCCGTACCCCAGACACCCCCAGCCCAGACACCCCTGCCCCAAGCACCCGTGCCCCAGGCGCCTCCGCCCCGGCCACCCCTGGCTCCGGCAGCCCCGGCGCAGGTGCCGCAGCCTCACATGCCGCCAGGTCTGACGCCTTCGGCCGGAGTCAGAACCCCGTACGACCGCCCCGCCGAAGCCGATCGCGCTTCGGATCCCGCTCCTTCCGCGACCAACCCGTACCTGTCTCCGCCGAAGAGGGACTACACCGACACCGACACCGCCATGCTGACGCCGGTCACGTCGGCGACCGGGCTCGACCTCCACGACGGTGGTACGGGTGAACACCGACACGGCGCTGAGCAGTGGTCCGCTCCGGTCACGGCCCCCAAGGTTCCGGTCGGCCAGTCCCGTCCGGGGCCGTCCGCTGCAAAAGCCCCCGACCCGACGCCGCGTGCGCCGGCCCTCCACGACACCCGGATGCGCGCCCAAGAGCGGGCACAGACGCCCATGCCCGCTCGGGAACCGGCCCACGCACCGGCATCGCCCCCGCACTCACCGCGCCCGTCGTCTCTCGCGGCACCCTCCGGAGAACCCCGACGAGCGGTGCCGCGTGGCCGGCCGGAAGCAGAATCCCAGGAACCTCACCACACGACCACGCTGCGCCGCGCAGACCTGCCGTCAGCCCGCATGCACGAAGCCGTTGCGCAACAGGTCGCGCCCACCGCACCGGAGCTCGTCCACGCGCCCGGCTCGCCCCCCGCTGGTCCTCACGCTCCCGTCGCCGTTCCCATCCCGCCGAGCCTGGCCGAAGGAGTGGCCCTGGTCTGCGAGGCCGTGACAACCGGCGACCTGGGCCTGGCCAGGAACCGGGCGTCCACGCTGGAGACGCAGGCAGCCCGCGAGTTCGGACCCGAGCACCTCTACGCTGTGGAAACCTGCGCTCTGTCCGCCTACGTGGCCCACCTGAGCGGGGACCACAGCGCGGCCACGGCGCTCTCGTTGCGCGCGGCCGAGCTGAGAAATCGACAGGGCGACCAGCGCGCCCAGGAGGACATCGAACGTGCCGCCGCCACCTGGGAGTTGCTGAACTCCCCCCGCACCGCCGTACCGCTCGGCAGGCAGCTGCTGCACCTGTGGAACTTGATCAGCTCTGACGACGGCACCGGGGGACGCAAGTCGGTCGAGCGACGCCTGTCCGCCTTCTCCCGCGTATCCGCTCCGGCCTTCGCCGCCGCCCTGGCCAGCGGCGAGACCGCGGACCCGTCACGCTCAGAGGAGGGAATCGCACACCACTGGTGAGAGGCGCCGATCGGGGCGACCGCTGCCCCACTCCGGCAGACACCCGGGCGGGCGCCAGGGCGCCAGGGCGCCAGGTTGCGAGGGAGACGCCGGACCGTCTGCCACGGCGTGACGGGGAGTGGACAACCCTCCTCTCGATTACGCTCGCCGTCGTCCCCACGGTCACGAGCCGCGTACTGGCCTCGACTCGAGCAGGTCCTCGAAGCGGCGGGCAAAGAGATAGGCGTCGCCGGGCCAGCGTGCCGACACGTAATTCTCGTCGCGCACGACGAACGCTGCCGAGTCATCGGCCATGGTCCCTCTCTTGGAGAAAATGACATTCCCTCGCCGGAACTGCTCGTCAGGTTTTTCGAGCGCAGCTCTGACTTCGTCCTCAACATAAAGCGGTGATGTCCGGTAGTATTTGCCGAGCCGCCACGATGTCAGAAAGTAGGCGGCTCGTTCCAGATATTTGGGAAGACATGTTGTGTTTCGGAGGGCCAGGACGCTTTTTTGAGTAGCAGGGTCTCTTGTACGCGCGAGGACCAGAACCCCGTGGCAGATCGCACCCACAGGCCGATTCAGCGACCAGAATTTCGAAACCTTCTCCTGCAGCAGTTCGGATTCGAGAAACTGTCGCATACCGGGCGCATGCCCACCGGGCAAGATAAGGCCATCAAATTCGCCGGGTTCGATTTCGTTCCATCCAAGCGTCGAGGCAAATCCTCCGGACCGCACCAAGCGCATATAAATGGATTTGGCATCCGGCTCGGCCCCCATCCGGCCGAACATCACACCTGTCAATAGACGCGGATCAGCTTCAGGTATCGTTCCTGCGGACTCAGTGGCAAAAATTACCTCATGCCCGGCATCCCTGAGGATGTGCCAGGGGACCGCAACTTCAGTCACATCGAAGTCATGGTCGGGAAGCGGTATGAGCACGCGCATGGACTGCTCCTCACAGCGGCTTAAAAATCCATCATGTCTCGCAAAGATAACCGGCCCGGACTGCTGGGTCCATTGGTTCAGCAACTGTTGCTCACGGACTCGCGTGGCCCTTGCCGGGAGTCAGTGGACGCCGACATCAATTGAGTCTCTTCAGATGTATCCGAGACGTCTTACGGAGTTCCAGGCCCAACCGTAAATGGACGGCCTCGGCCAGCGCGACGAACGTGTATTTCAGAAGGGGAGGGGCAGCGGTCGGCTATTACGGGAAATTCACCCGAGCGGGCCGCAGAGCAGCATCGGCACCGCACCCGGCCATAATTGCCTCGGCCCGGTAAACCTGTGCGGCCCGGTGAACCTGTGCGGCCGGCTCTCAGCGCCCTCACCGCAGTCGCCGGCCCAGGGCGCCGAGGATGTCTCCAGTGCCACTGCGCGGACTGAGTGGTCGCGACCGTCCGGGCTCCGACGGTGGTCTCGACGCTGGTGGCGTGCATACCGGCCCCAGGCCGAACGCACTGGTCCACCCTCGGGCGCAACAGCCTCAACTGGCCTGCGCCGTCGGTCACTTGCGGCCGGATCGGCGATCGTCACATCCGCCGCCGGACATGCAATCTCCCTGGTCACAGCCGCCTTCCACACGGTGGGACACCACATGGAGGGCGTGACTGGCGATGGCGTGCAACATCCATAAACTACTCATCAACGGGACGTAAACGATCTGCTGATTGCCTTGGCCGGGAAACGACCCCTGCCGAACTCGACGTGCGCGGTACGGGTTTCCGCCACAAGCCCCGCACGGCCCCTCGCCACGGGATGAGCCGGGTTCCGGCACGCCGACTGTCCGCACCAGAAATCCCAACACCATGAACACACCTGAGACTGCCCTCAAGAGCCCCGCAATCGGCTCCGACCTGCTGGACGCCATGATGGCCGAGCACGCCCCCGCTGTCATCGCCTACGCGGAGAAAATTCTCCGGGATCGACACCTGGCGGAGGACATCGCCCAGGAGGCATTCATCCGGGCGTGGCCGCACACGGAACGGCTCTGTTCCACCGCCGGCTCCATCCGCGGCTGGCTGCTGACCGTGACCCGCAACCTGATCATCGACCGATCACGCAGTTCCATGGCGCGTAAAGAAGTGGTCGGGGCGCAAGGGCAAGAGACGATGCTGCCAGATCACGCCGAATCCATCGCTACCTCGATAGAGATTCTCGCACTGCTGCACGGCCTCACCCATGAACACCGGGAGGTCGTCCTGCATCTCTATGTGTTCGAGCACAGTGTGCGGGAAACCGCCGCACTGATCGGCATACCCGTCGGCACCGTGAAATCTCGCCATCATTACGCGCTCAACGCCCTCAGATCAAGCTTCGCCAGAGAACAAGACCCATCAGTCTGAAGAAGGTACCCGACACGGTGACCCAAATCGGCGCTGGAACCGTTGGTTCTTATATGTACCGCATGGAATGGACCGAACTCGTGGAACTGCTGCTCCGTCGCCGTGTGGCCGCCTTCCAGGACAGCCACCTCACAAACACCGCGTCGATGCACGACTGGCGCCGGGCACGCGCCGCCGCAGAAGCCGCGGTCCAGCACGCGGTGCGGCACGGGGAACGCGTGGTCCTGGTCTCAGACGTGGTGCGACAGGCCGAGGAGCAGTTCACGCTGCGGCTGTCGAATCACATGGCCTCGCTCGTTCTCAAAGAACGGATCGCGTCGCACTGTGGTCTGACGACAGACGCCGTTGACCGCTGAACAACTCCCCCTCCGCCGCAGACCTGACGGCGGCCTGGCCCGAGGACGGGCCAGGCCGGGGAATTCATCGACACGAGACAGACCATGTGCCACGGACGCCCGATGTCACGATCCGCGCGTCAGACTCCTACGTCGACGTAGTGTTTTCCTTGGTCGTTCTCTACGATCAGGGATTTCACGTGGTCGATGGGTATGGCGGCGGAGCCGGAGAGGTTTTGGCTGTCGCCTTGTGTCGTGGGCTGGTGGTCTGCCACTACCCAGCTGCCGGCGATCTCGCGCTCGCCTGTGGTCGACAGGACGATCAGCCGGCATTTCTCGCCGGGCTGGAGTCCGGCGACCGTGGCGTCGACGCGGACCCATCCCGCGGCCGGTGTCAGGGTCGCTTTCATCGTGGCCCGGGTCGCCGGGTCCGTCGCGGAGCCTGTCCAGGTCGCGTCGCCGGGGTCTTCGGCGGACCTGGACGCGAGGGTGTCGGGGGAGGTGTGTGTCTGGCCTGCGAGGTATCCGCCGCTGAGCAGTACGCCGGCCAGGGCCGCGGCGACGAGGCCGGTCACGAGCGTCCTGCGGCGCTGGATGACCGTGTGTTCCTGACGTGCCTGGCGCAGGGTGCGCTGGAGCAGCAGATCGCCGTCCTCGGGCGGCCCGTCCAGGAAGAACTCAGGCGGTACCTCCCCGAGTTCGGCCTCGAGTGCCCTCAGATCGGCCAGCTCCACTTGGCATACCTCGCACGCCTCGATCTGTTCCTCAAGCCTGGCTCGCTCGTCGGCGTCGAGCAGGCCCAGCGCGTGGGCGCCGAGCAGTACGTCATGGGAGTGCTCCTGCGTGGTCACACTGCCACCTTCCGAAGCTGGACGTCGCTGCCGGGCTTGCCCACATACACCTTGCGCAGGGCTTTCAGAGCGTGATGGGCCCGGGACTTGACGGTACCCTCCGGGATGCCGAGCCGTACCGCGGCCTCGGCGGCACTGCGCCCGTGATAGTAGACCTCCATCAAGACGTTCCGCTGGTCGGGCTTGAGCTGGGCGAGAGCATCCATCAAGACGATCGACTCGACGACGTTGTCTGAGTGGTCCTGCTGCACCGGGACCGTCGTCTCGCTCTCCGCCACCTCCGTCGGACGGGCGGCCCTGGCACGGTAGCGGTCCGCGACGAGGTTGCGGGTCACCGTGATCAGCCACCCCCGCAACGACCCCTGCGGGTTGGACACGACCTCCGGATGGCGCCACGCACGGATCAGGGTCTCCTGGACCACGTCCTCCGCTATCAGCCGGTCACCCGTCAGACGCGTCGCGTACGCCAGCAGTGCCCGGCCGTGCTCCGCGTACAGAGCCCTGATGACCGCTTCGTGACTCGTGGCTTTTGTGGCACGCGGCCGCAGGATCGCCATTCACTGTCTCCCCATGTGTCCCCGCTGGTTCGACAGACACATCGAGCAACACACCCCCCAGGTTCACCCACCCCCCGTGACATGCACCACTCGACAACTCCTGCTTCCGAATGGCTGGTTGAGACCGGTCACGTTCTCACAGGGGGCCGGCCTGGAGCAGCCTTCGGAATGGCAAGCCGACGACTCGGGCGGCACCGCGGCCCCGCTCCGCCGGTGAAGGGCGGAGCCGGGCGACGGCCTCCCCGTCCAGGCGCGGGGGCCGGATGCCGAGAGGGCGCACCACCGTCCGCTGCCGAGGCCGAGCCGATGACTCGCCGCGGCAGACCCGGCATCCGCGTGTCACTACGGTGACCAGGCGACGGCGGTTCGATGCACACCAGAGCCGGCCGGAAAAGCGACGGCATGACCGAATCCCGATCAGCATGGCCCACCCGCTCCCGCCTCCGCGAAAAGGAGTGAACTCACTTTCCCCACTGCGCCGTATGTGTCCGTAGACGGCAGCCGATCTTGACGGAGCGCATGGTGAACAACACGTACCCCCTGCACGAGCCGCAGGCAGAGCGCGGGTTTCCTACGTCACGCCGACGCTTCCTCGCGGTCCTCGGGACCGTAACCGCCGGGCTGCCGCTGCTTGGGGCATGCGGGGCGGCCGCGGGCGGACCCGCGGCCTCGGCCCCCCGGGGCTCGATGGATGACGCAACGCCCAGAGTCCGGGTGTCACAGGAGCCCTTCCCGGGAGGGGTGGTGAAGCGGACCTCCTTCCCGATCACAGCGGTCGGCCTCACCTGGACCGGTTCACCGCGCGGGGTGCGGCTGCGGCTGATCGACCGCAGCGGCAGGCCTGGTGCCTGGCAGGACGTCACCGCCGGATGCCCTTGCGGGAAAGACACCGAGATCTTGGGCACGAAATCGACAACCCCGCCGAACCGAGCGCTCGTACCGGCTCACGGCAGCTACGGCTACCAGCTCGACGTCGACCCCGGGGTGAAGGTCGTCGAGGCGATCGCCATCGACGCGGGACGCCTCGGGAGAAAGCAGCGACCCACTCCGTCGGACACCCCGTCGAAAAGCGACCCGGCGAAGACCCCCGGCACCTCGGGCTCGGGCGCTCTCGCCTTCCCGCCGCCCGGCCTGATGCTTCGCGCGGATTGGGGTGCCGACGAGGCGAAGCGCCTGACCGCGGACGGGCGTGAGTCGTCGCCCACCCGCTTCACCCAGATACAGGCGATCACCGTCCATCACACCGCCACGCCCGTGGACGACCCCGACCCCGCCGCCACCGTACGAGCCATCTACGAACAGCACGCCACCTCGAACGACTGGGGCGACATCGGTTACAACTTTCTGATCGACCACCAGGGCACCGTCTACGAAGGCCGATACAGCGGCACGGATGGCATACCCGCACACAACGCGGACGACGAGGTCGTCACCGCATTCCACACCTTCGGTTTCAACCCCGGGAACATTGGCATCGCCCTGCTGGGGGACTTCAACAAGGAACAGCCGCCACCCCGGATGCGTGACGCCCTGGTCCGGCTGACGGCCTCCCTCGCCGCGCGGCACAAGCTGGATCCGCTTGCCGGCATCACCTACCTCAGTCCCACCAGCGGCAAGTCCACCGGCGGACCCGCCCTCGGCGGCCACCAGGACTGGACATCCACCGAATGTCCCGGCTCAGCCGAGTATCTGGACCTCCCGACCGTGCGTGAACGGGTGGCTCAGCTCACCCTGTGACCGCACCCTCGTCAGCGCGCTTGCGCACCCATGCCGTGCGGGGCGGACGAACCAACACCGACCCGGTCCTCTCCAGGATCCGCCGTCCGCCCCCAGACCGGCCGCGGCCGATCTCCCGGCTGACGGTGGAGGAGCTGCGGCCCGGTTCGGCGACGATCGCGCGGGGTCTCGCGATGGGTACCGACCACCGGCCGGATCATGTTCCCGGACAGCACCGCCCACCACGTCTCACATGTTGTTGGGCTGTGGAGGAAGGGCCAACCGTGCCTCGTCGGATGCCGTGTCCGGCTCCGGCAGATCGGCTGATCCACCGAGCCCGTGCAGCCTGGCACGGAGGCCCTCGATATCAGCGTGGTTGAGTTGTTCCAAGATGCAGAGCCCGTCGTTCCACACTGCGCGAGCCGCACGAGGGTCGCCCAGGCTCAGGTGCGTGTCCCCGAGGCGTTTGAGGATGTCGGCGGTCAGCCAGGGGAAGCCGCCCCGCCGGTAGAGACCGAGGGCGCTGCGGTAGGCGGTGACAGCCAGCTCGTATTGGCCGAGGTTGTGGTGGGCGCTGCCGATGCTGTCCCAGGTCTGCGCGGACCCGGTGACGCAGTCGAGCTCCTGGCACAGTACGAGGGCCTGTTGGCTGTGCTCGAGGGCCTGCTGATGCTGTCCGAGCAGTGCGTGGCACCATCCGACCGCGTTGAGCGCTGCGGCCAGTGCGCGTGAGCCACGGCTGTCGTCGGCATCCAGATCGTCGTGCATTCGGAGGAACGCGAGGAACCGCTGAGCGGCGGTGAGTGAGGCTTCGGGCTCGCCTTGCTGCTCAGCAGACCAGGCCAACGTGCGATAGCTCTCGGCGCAGGCATGTGTGTCGCCGGCCTCGACGGACAGTTCGATGGCATGACGGGCATGCGCCTCCGCCTCGTTGAAGCGTCCCAGACCTGCCGTGGCGGTAGCGAGACCGTTGTGGATGTGAGCTTGGGCAACCCGGTCGTCCAGCCGACGCGCTGCGGCCATGGCGGTGTGATGCACGGCCTCCATCTCCTTCGACAATCCCCGCCAGTGCAGTTGGTTGGCCATGGACCAGGCGAGTTGCCAGCAGTGGACGTCGTAGTGGTGGATGGCGGCCAGTTCCACGGCGGCGAGGAGCGCCGCCTGCTCTGCGGCGAACCATCGCGTGGCCTTCACGGTGTCGCCGCCGAAATCCTCGATGCACACCCCATCGACCGCGGGGCCCATCGGGATCAGTGCGCGTTCGGCGGTCAAGGCCAGTGCCGTGCGGGCGGTGTGCAGGTAGTGGTCGAGAAGGCGGTGACGTACGGTCCGCGCCTCGTCGGGTGAATCGAGGGTCTGGGTGAGTTCGGCCGCATAGGCGCGCAGCAGGTCATGGGCCGTGTAGCGGCCGGCGACAGGTTCGCCGAGGAGGTGGGTCTCGAGCAGTTCGGAGAGGAGCTTCCTGGCATGCGACACGGGGACGGCGACCAGGCTGGCGGCGGAAAGGAGAGTGACCTGGGGTCCCGGGTGCAGGGCGAGGAGACGGAACAGGCGAGCTGCCCCGGGGGTGAGAGCGTGGTACGACCAGGAGAAGACGGCACGGATGTCGGCTGCGGTGTCGGTGTCGTGGAAGGCGTCGAGACTCCTGGCGTGTTCCTGCAGTTCCGCTGCGACGACGGCAAGGGGGAAAGGAGTTCGGGTGGCCGCGCGGGCAGCGGTGACGGCCAGGGCCAGGGGAAGCCGGGCACAGCGGGTGACAATCTCGTCGACCGCGTTCGGTTCGGCAGCGATACGGTCATGGCCGAGGCGACTTGCGAGGAGGGCGCGGGCCTCGTGCTTGGTGAGGACATCGAGGTTGACGGGGTGGGCGCCGTTGAGGGCTATGAGTCCGGTGAGCCGGTTGCGGCTGGTGACGATGGCGAGGCAGCCAGATGTTCCGGGCAACAGGGGCCGTATCTGTGCGGCGTCGCGGGCATTGTCCAGCAGCACGAGTACCCGTCTGTCGGCGAGGAGAGTGCGGTACAGCGCGGCGAGCGCGTCCATGTCCCTCGGCAGGGCGCCCGGATCGGCGCCCAGCGATATCAGCAGAGTTCGCAGCGCGGCTTCCGGACCGACCGGCATACCGGCCGGGTCGTAACCGCGTAGGTTCAGATAGAGCTGGCCGCCGGGATAACGGTCGGCGATCCGGCGGGCCCAGTGAACTGCGAAGGCGGTCTTGCCCACGCCGGCCATTCCCGCGACGGCAATGACCGTCGCAGCCCCGTCCGAAGGGAGCCCGGCGATCTCGTCCAACTCCGCAGTCCTGCCGACGAACGTTCCGATACCGAGGGGGAGTTGCGCCGGAACGACTGTGGCGGCGGCGAATTGCGGGGCGGGAGCCCGAGGTGCCGCAGGGGCGGGCCTGGCCGCGGCGGCCGACGGAGTGAGGAGTGCGGGATCGGCACGCAGGACGTGCCGGTACGTAACTTGCAGACCAAGGCTGGGATCGACTCCGAGCTCGTCCGCGAGCAGCGTCTGCGCCTCCCGGTAGGTCTCAAGGGCTGCTGCCTGGCGACCTGACCGGTACAGGGCGAGCATCAGCAACTCCCGGAATCGCTCGTCCAGCGGATACTGGGACACCAGTCCGGTCAGTTCCGCGGCAGCCTTCTCAGGCAATCCGAGGTCCAGTTCGGCAGCGGCAAGAGAGGCCTGCGCGGACAGACGCAACTCACCGAGCCGTTGCCTCTGGGTTTGCGCGTACTCGCCGGCAACTCCGGCCAGCGCCGTCCCTCGCCACAGAGCCAGTGCCTCCCGCATAGCCTCGGCTGCATGCTCGGTGTCTCCCGCCCGTCGGGCTCCTTCGGCTCGGGAGACCAATTCGCGGAAGGCTGCGAGGTCCGACTGGCCGGGAGCTGTCAGGAGCTGGTAGCCGCTCCCCGTGTAGCGGATCACCGACGTTGCCGAGGCTCCGGCAGGCTCCAGCGCCTTGCGCAGCCGGTGAATGTACGTGCGCAACACACCCGCGGCCGACGCCGGCACCCTGACACCCCACACCGCGCTGACCAGTTCACACGAGGGCACCGGTGAACCGTCGGCCAGGAGCAGCGCCGCCACAACCAACCTCTGCTGCGGGGGACCGAGGTCGATCTCGTCCAGACCCCGCCACGCCCTGACGGGCCCTAGCAGCGCAAACCGCAACTCCTCGTTCAACGAGGCTTCCTCCCCAAATTTCCCTGCCCGCAAAGGGTAAGTGCTGGCTCTCAGGAGAAACCAGGTGAACGTCCCGGTTCCCGAACTGGAACATATCGCACAAGGTGGCAGGGGAGAGCTCCTCTCGACGGGGCGCAGTTCAGGACTCGTGACGCCGCCGCTCGTCTGTCATCCCGTGCCGAACGCGGCGTCGACCTGCTTGTTTCACGACAACAGGAAGAGTTGAACCCCATCCGTGTGCGGGCCGTAGAGGTAATCGAGAGCCCGCGTATGTGCGCGCTGTCAGGAAGATGACCGATTTCTTTAAGGAGCTTCAAATGTCTCATGCGCGAATTACGGCATGTGCTGTGATCGCCATGGTCGCGACCCTGACCATGACCGCTTGCGGAGCCGACTCTGAAGGGAGTCCCGCAAAGATCGACAAGAAGGACGCAGTCGCCGGGTCGGACAGTGACACCATTGTCCCTCTCGTTCCCGCTCCGGAAAAGCCGGACAGCGGAGACAACTCTGACGTTCTCGAGAGCATCATCAAGGGCATCGAAAAGGGTGCACCGGCGGTAATTGAAGTTTGCACAGACATCGACCGCAAGGGCCTGTGCAGCGACAGCATCCCGTTCGAGGAGTCGAGCCTCGTCGGCAAGTTCTATGCGGCCAAGAATGAAAGCACCGGCGAGGAGACTTCAGTTCACTTCAACGACAAGATTTCCTACATCGATAATCGGACAGATCATCGAATCTGCTTCTATGAGAACACCGAGTTCGGTGGAGAGAAGCTCACGATCGACGCCCATGAGAAGGTAAATAGCCTCAACCCTTCCGGAGATGACACCGGAGTTAATGATGAGATTTCTTCCCTGAAGCCGTGCTGAATGAGGCGGGAACGGTCGACCGCGAAGGTCTCGGGTCTTTTTTTCTTGTCGGGCGGCTGACAACGGCTGACGTGATGAGGTGGATCGGCCCTGACGGCCCTGACGGCCCTGACGGCCCTGACGGCCCTGACGGCCCTGACGGCCAGCGACTGCCCGAGGCCCTGCTCGCCAGGTTGAACGCGGCCTCGCGCCCGCACCGGTCCCGCCTCGTGCTCATGGCGGATGCCAGGGCATCTGCCTGGAGATTCCGCACCGCCGTGAGCGCGGTCAATTGGCCTCCCGGACTGAAAACAAGGACACAGCCTGCCCCGCAAACAGATCTCCGCCGGCGTCGAGCACGGCTTCGCCCGCATGAAGACCGGAAAGCCCTCTGTGACTGCCGCCGCAAAGGCGACGGCAGTCACACGTCATGTTGGGCATCGGAGGGAGGCACAGCCCCGCCCTCGGCGGACAGGCGGGCGGCCCCGCGCGCAGTCCGACCCTGCCCGGAACGACTCGAATCATTCACGACAGCCCTCTTACTATACAGAGGGGCGCAGAACGGACACGCGAAAAGTGGTTCTTTCGCCACCACACGGGGGCGAAAGAACCACTATTGCATCAACGCCCGAAACGGGTGGGAGGGGTCACATTCCTCGAATTGAGCAAGGAAACGGATGCCCCGTCCTTATCCTTCGCCGGCAGACTTACGGAACTTGGATCAACTGGCCGATAAACCGGTTGCATAGAGGCAGCGTGGGCCACAGGGACCGCCGGAACAGCCTGCGCGGCAGAACTCGATGCAGCTGCACTCTCCGGCGTGGCGTAATTTGACGCTCGCACCCCCACGTAATTGTGGTAATGCGGCGCTTCTTTGGTTACCTGATATAGACCCTTGGCTGAATCTTTCACGCTGATCCACTTTCTGAACCCATTGGCCCCCATTGTATTCTTTTCATTTTCGTTCATTGCCCCCGTGCCCTTCGATATGCCATACAGCCAGCCACCGACCCTTTCGCCTCTCGATGGCAGACAGACTCCCTTGAGGTGGGGATATGTGGCGTAATACTCGTTGATCGCTGACGACATGTCTTCATTTCTGTGCGGCATAAATATCCCTCAAATATTCTCCGGCGAGCCTTGCTTGCTGCCACGCGATTGCATCCCCCGATCGGTGGCCAGCCTGAAAGGCTCAGTTTTTTCTGTCCAATAGCAACAACGTCAGCGCATGCCATTTGGTTCAACCCGCCTTCGACGGATCGACCGCAGGCCGCTGTTCATCGACCGTGGCGTGCCGCTCACCGAGACGGCGATCGCTGGGTGGCGAAGCTGATCAACCGCACCGCGCTGAAGCTGACGGCTGCCGAGCTGCCTTAACGGGCGGCGCGGGCGGGGCCGCGACGCGGTCCCGAGAGGTCGTTGTATCCCTATCTCATACGGGAATTGGTGTTTGTGTCCTGAGAATTGGGTCGCGCCAGGGGTCGCCGGTGAGGCGGCCGCAGGTCGGTCATGGCGAGGTGGATCATGACCTCGGAGCGGGCGGGGAGGGTGTCTCAGTCGTGGGCCAGGCGCAGGTGGCACATCAGCCACCCGTAGGTCCGCTCCACGGTCCAGCGCTTGGGCAGCGGAGTGAATCCCCCGGTCTCAAGGGCGCGTTGGACGACTTACCCGTTGATACCGAGGGCGGCAGCGTGCTCGACGAGGTGCTGACGGAGCCGTCGTCCACCCCCAGACCTTGCGGGCCGACGAGTGGGCAGCGGCCCTTGAGCAGCCAAATGGCCGCCCCACCGGTCAGAAGACCGGGAGCATCGCGTCTGATCAACGGCAGGTCTGGGACTTCGGTCAGGGAAGAACCCGTCGTAACTTCATCGGGACGATTCTTCCGGCGCCGCAGCGGGACGTTCCTCAGGATTGAGTCTCTTTCGGAGGGATTCGGCATCGGTGTGGCCGAGACGGTCCATGATGGCCAAGGCCTCGGTCCAGGCGACGCGGGCCGCTTCCGGAGTGCCCGCACTGAGTCGGGTGTCGCCGAGGTGGGTCAGAGTACTGGCGACGAACCAGGGAAGGTCGCCCTGCAACCGGTAGAGGTCGAGGGCACGCTGGAAGGCATCGACGGCTTCGGCGTGTTGCCCGAGGTGATGGTGGGCGCAGCCGATGGTGTCCCAGGTATGCGCCACGTTGGTGACGTCTCCCAGTTCCTGGCTCAGCGCCAGGGCCTGCCGGCAGTGATCGAGTGCCTCCTGGTGGCGGCCCAGCAGCATCTGGTTCCAGCCGACAGCATTGAGCGCGGACGCGATCGCCGTCCGGCTGCGGATGTCGTCGGCGCCCTTGCCTTCGCAGGCGCGGAACAGCGCGAGGGACCGTTGTGCTGCATCCCTCGCGCCTTCCAAGTCTCCCTGTTGTTCCAGTGACCAGGCCAGAACGCGGTGGCTCTCGGCTGCGGCTCTGAGATCGCCGCTGTCGGTGCACAGTTCGATCGCCCGCCGAGCTTCGGAGGCCGCCCGGTCGAGATGTCCCAGGCCCGCCATGGCAAGGCCGAGGCCGCGATGGGCGTATGCCTCGGCCCTCTGGTCGTCCAGTCGGCGCGCAGCCTCCAGGGCGGCGCGCTGCGCAGCCTCTTCCTCCTGCCACAGGCCACGCAGATGAAGGTAATTGGACACGGCCCAGGCAAGTCGCCAGGTGTGGGTGTCGTATCCGTGCGCGGCCGCCTGCTCCACAGCCGCGATGAGCACCGCCTGTTCGGCAGTGAACCAGGCTGTCGCCTTTCCCGCGTCGCCGTCGAACTCCTCGGGTCGTACGCCTTCGGCCACGGGATCGAGGGGAACGAGAGCGCGGGCCAGGTTGGTGAGCGCGGCGGCCTCGTGGGCGGTGTGAAGGTAGTGGTCGAGCGCGCGGTGGCGAGCGGCCCTCACCCGCGCGGGGGTCTCGAATGTCTGTGTGAGTTCACCTGCGTAGTTGCGGAGCAGGTCGTGGGAGGCGTAGCGGCCGGGGGCCGTCTCGTCGAGGAGGTGTGCTTGCACGAGCTGTGCGAGCAGGCGCCGGGTTTGCGGGAGGGGGTGGCCTACGAGGCTTGCGGCCGCGGGCGCGGTGGTGTCGGGGCCCGGGTGCAGGGCGAGGAGACGGAACAGGCGGGCGGCCTCGGGGGTGAGGGCGTGGTACGACCACGAGAAGACGGCGCGTACGTCGGCGGCGGTGTCGCCGTCGTCCTGGAAGGCGTCGAGGTCGGCGGCGCTGTCGCGGAGCTCAGCCGCGAGGGCGGCGAGTGGGAACCCGGGGCGAGTGGCCGCTCGGGCGGCGGTGACGGCGAGAGCGAGTGGGAGGCGGGCACAGCGGGCGATGATCTCGTCGACGGCGTCCGGTTCGGCGTCCACCCGGGCGGTGCCGAGGCGTCGTGCGAGCAGGGAGCGGGCTTCGGCGGATGTGAGGACATCGAGATGAAGCGGATGGGCGCTGTCGACGGCGATGAGGCCGGTGAGCCGGTCACGGCTGGTGATGATGGCCAGGGTGCCGGGGGTCGCAGGCAGGAGGGGGCGCACCTGGGCCGCGTCGCGGGCGTTGTCGAGGAGCAGGAGCAGCCGACGGCCCGCGATGTGGGTGCGGTAGGTGGCGGCGAGAGCGTCGAGGTCCTGGGGAAGTGCGCGGATGTCGGCGCCGAGGGACTCCAGCAGGGTGCGCAGGGCATGTTCGGGGGTGACGGGCACGCCTACGGGGTCGAAGCCGCGCAGGTTCACATAGAGCTGACCGTCGGGGAAGCGATAGGCGACTTGGTGAGCCCAGTGCACCGCGAACGCGGTCTTACCGACGCCTGCCGTACCGGCGACCGCGCTGACGATCACGGTGCCGCTCGCGGATAATGCGGTCGCCCGTGCCAGTTCAGCCTGTCGGCCGACGAACACCGGCAACACGGGAGGGAGTTGTGCTGGGACGGGAACGGACCGCAGGGTTGCAGGAGCAGGATCGGGCGAAGGCGGCGCACTGAGGAGAGCGGGGTCGGCCTGGAGGACGCGCTGGTACAGCGCCTGTAGCGCCTGACCGGGGTCCACGCCCAGCTCCTCCGCGAGCAGCGCCCGTGTATCGCGGTAGGTGTCCAGTGCCGCGGCCTGCCGGCCCGAGCGGTAATAGGCCAGCATCAGCAGTTCACGGAAGCGCTCGTCCAGGGGATGCCCGGCAACCAGCTCGCCGAGCTCGGCGACGGCCTCCGCAAGGTGGCCGAGATCCAGTTCGGCGGTGAGGCGGTCGGCCGTTGCGGACAGCCACAGTTCGGTCAGACGCATACGTTGCTGCTGTGCGTAGTCGCCCCGGACGTCGGCCAACGGTGTGCCGTGCCACAGACTGTTCGCTTCACGAAAGAGCTTCACCGCCCCCGCGATGTCGCCCTCGCCGCGTGCCCGTTCGGCCTGAGCGCACAGGTCACGGAAGCGGCGTAGGTCCAACTCGAACACGGCACAGAGCTGGTATCCGTCACCGACGGAACGAATCACCGAGTTCGAGTTCGCAGGGGCGCCCACCGGGTCGAGAGCCTTGCGGAGCCGGTGGATGTAACCGCGCAGAATGCCGGAGGCGGAGGCCGGAGTCTCGTTTCCCCACACTGCGGCCGACAGCTTGGTCATCGAGACCTGCGCACCTTCTGCCAGCAGAAGCACAGTCAGCACCGCGCGCTGCTGCGGTGGGCCGAGCGGGACCTCGGTCTCGTCACGCCATGCCCGGACCGGACCCAGCACCGAGAACCGCAACTGCTGCTCCAACATAGACGCCCCTCCCCACAAGCGGTCTCCAGTCTCTCAGAATGGGCGAGTGACCCGGTCGAGCCCGAAGGAGCCGGGGGGCTCGTGCCATCTTTGATCGGGTGGGCCGCTGGTCGGTCGAGAGCTGCCGACAGGGCCGCTGCCGGGGCGCGTGCTCGGACCATGGCATCAAGCGAGACCGACCTGGAGCGCCGTCAGGTACCGGAGCAGCTCAATTCACCTCGGCAGCAAGCTCAGCGAGCGAGTGCCCGGTCATGTACCGCCGGCCGGAGAAGCAGCAACACCTGCAGCGGCTGTCACGCGATCGGTGGCCACGCCGAAGATCCTCAGTGATGCATGTCACGGGGGGTGGGTGAACCTGGGGGGTGTGTTGCTCGATGTGTCTGTCGAACCAGCGGGGACACATGGGGAGACAGTGAATGGCGATCCTGCGGCCGCGTGCCACAAAAGCCACGAGTCACGAAGCGGTCATCAGGGCTCTGTACGCGGAGCACGGCCGGGCACTGCTGGCGTACGCGACGCGTCTGACGGGTGACCGGCTGATAGCGGAGGACGTGGTCCAGGAGACCCTGATCCGTGCGTGGCGCCATCCGGAGGTCGTGTCCAACCCGCAGGGGTCGTTGCGGGGGTGGCTGATCACGGTGACCCGCAACCTCGTCGCGGACCGCTACCGTGCCAGGGCCGCCCGTCCGACGGAGGTGGCGGAGAGCGAGACGACGGTCCCGGTGCAGCAGGACCACTCAGACAACGTCGTCGAGTCGATCGTCTTGATGGATGCTCTCGCCCAGCTCAAGCCCGACCAGCGGAACGTCTTGATGGAGGTCTACTATCACGGGCGCAGTGCCGCCGAGGCCGCGGTACGGCTCGGCATCCCGGAGGGTACCGTCAAGTCCCGGGCCCATCACGCTCTGAAAGCCCTGCGCAAGGTGTATGTGGGCAAGCCCGGCAGCGACGTCCAGCTTCGGAAGGTGGCAGTGTGACCACGCAGGAGCACTCCCATGACGTACTGCTCGGCGCCCACGCGCTGGGCCTGCTCGACGCCGACGAGCGAGCCAGGCTTGAGGAACAGATCGAGGCGTGCGAGGTATGCCAAGTGGAGCTGGCCGATCTGAGGGCACTCGAGGCCGAACTCGGGGAGGTACCGCCTGAGTTCTTCCTGGACGGGCCGCCCGAGGACGGCGATCTGCTGCTCCAGCGCACCCTGCGCCAGGCACGTCAGGAACACACGGTCATCCAGCGCCGCAGGACGCTCGTGACCGGCCTCGTCGCCGCGGCCCTGGCCGGCGTACTGCTCAGCGGCGGATACCTCGCAGGCCAGACACACACCTCCCCCGACACCCTCGCGTCCAGGTCCGCCGAAGACCCCGGCGACGCGACCTGGACAGGCTCCGCGACGGACCCGGCGACCCGGGCCACGATGAAAGCGACCCTGACACCGGCCGCGGGATGGGTCCGCGTCGACGCCACGGTCGCCGGACTCCAGCCCGGCGAGAAATGCCGGCTGATCGTCCTGTCGACCACAGGCGAGCGCGAGATCGCCGGCAGCTGGGTAGTGGCAGACCACCAGCCCACGACACAAGGCGACAGCCAAAACCTCTCCGGCTCCGCCGCCATACCCATCGACCACGTGAAATCCCTGATCGTAGAGAACGACCAAGGAAAACACTACGTCGAAGTGACCGTCTGATCCGGGCCATTGGTCACGGACCACGGACCGACAGATCACCAAGGTATCGCCGAGGCCAACCGACCCAGGGATGAACTCTCAGCCTTGTCCATGTTTTCGCGGGCAAGGCTGCCGTCGCCTCGTCATCCGGCATGCGGAGGCGGTTCAGCGGTCTCTCGCACGGGTCGACGAACCGAGGTGCGCGGCTGCGTGCTTCCTGCGCGGCATTTCTCTGTGGTCCTGACTGGCGACAGCACCGGCGCAGAGCCGACAACAGGACGCCGGAGCCGTATGCGCACGACCTGCTCTCTGGCGGATCACGCAGAGGAACGGGCCATTGACCGGCCGAGCCGCGGTCCCGAGGGACGCTGCGCTCGCAATCACCGTCGTCGGCTCGCCGGCGGTACGTGACGAATGCCGGTGCCCCGTCAGGTGCCGTCGGTGAACACGGTCGGGTCCGCCGCCGGTACCGCACCCGTACAGGTTGCAGGGCCCCATCACGTCTCCTGCTACCACTCCTGGAACATCAGCTGGAGGGCAGTACGAAGAGCGTCGGCTCCAGATGGTGTTCGATCGCCGGGCGCGGCCGGCACGGCCTCTGCGTCGAAGAACCGCAGAACGCGCGGCATGCGGCGCCGCGCACTTCCTGTCGAGTCCGCACACCCGAAGGGCTGACCGCTCCGACGGAGCAGCATGCGGGTCGCCCCCAGGCAGCGGCTTCAGTCCCCGGGTGGCGTACTCAGCCCGTGCCCGTGTCCGCCCCGACGGCGGTGAGCAGTTCCCGTGCTTCGGAACCGAGTCTGGGTCCCGCGAGCCACCGTGCTTCGCTCGGCCCAACCGAGGTGTTACTGACGAGCGCCAGTGTGCCGTCCTGTCTGGCCATGAACCAGCCGCCCCCGGAAGCGCCGCCGTTCATCGTGCAGCCGATCCGGTAGAGGGTGGGGTCCTCCGTCGCGATGGACAGCCTGCCGGGCCGGTCCTGGCAGGAGAACAGCAGATTGCCGTCGAACGGTGTCTCCGCCGGGTATCCCCAGATCTTGAGGGTGGGGATCGCGGTGATGGCCGGCGCGTCGAGCGCCACCGGGATCGCGTACCCGATGGCCTCCTCCAGTGACGCGGTGGGATCCCCGGAGCGGCGGACATGCAGGACGGCGAAGTCATAGGCCGCGCCCGCGCCACCGACCTCCTCACCCTCCCGCGCCCAGCCGGTGGAGACGGCAGCCCGGTCGGCCCACCAGACGCCCAGCGGGGAGATCTGCCGTGTGTCGGTGTCCGCGCTGCTCACGCCGGGCAGCGCCTCGTTGTTGTAGGACGGCACGAAAACGATGTTGCGGTAGAAGGAACCGGTCCGGCCGGTGTGCACGCAGTGGCCCGCGGTCCACACCAGGCTCGAGGCACCGGGGTCCGCGGGATCTGTGACTGCGGTCCCGGAACAGACCCGGCGGCCTTCGGGGGTGTCGAAGAAGACCTTTCCCAGGACGGCCGCGTTCTCGACATACGGTGCCTGCTCGGGCTGTGCCACGACGGGCTTCGGCTCGGGGTCGGAGACGCGCGAGTCGATCTGCGTTCCGTCCTGCATCGCCATGTCGTAAGGGACGGCCTCGGCCATGTCCGACGACGACCAGGTCTTGGGCTCGGTGAACCGGCTGACGGTTTGGGCCTCCTGGGCTGACGGACTCTGGCAGCCGGTGACTGTGAACAGCAGTGAGGCCGTCACCCACAGGAGCATTCCGAACGGTCTTCCCCTCCGGCCACTGCGGCCCTTCATCTCATTACCCATCGCGTGCCGCCGCCCTTTCCTGTGCTGTGAAGCCGTCCGTCATGAGCCGGTGAATCGCCGTCTCTCTGCCGGCTCAACCGCGCGCGGCCACCTCTGCCGAAAGGGAGAGCGTCGCGGCAGAGGTGGCCTGATGCGCGGGCGGTGCCCGCAGAGAACGGGGGTCGCCGAGTGGTCACTGAGTGGCGGTGGCGAATTCCCCGATGAAGACCGAGCGGGTCTTGTTGTCGAAGTTCTGCGCGGCGAGGTTCGCGGAGACACCACTCTCCAGGAGGAGAGACTTCCCGGTGCAGTCGGGGCCGTCCCACAACTTGATCGGCTTGCCGACCGACTGGTCGTCGTCCGGGCTGATCGAGGAGATGGCGCCGCCCAGAGAGGTGTTCTTGCAACCTCGGCCGGAGACGGTGCCGACCGCGCTCTCGGAGTCGTTGGGGTCGTCGGTGAACTTGTAGAGTCCGTCCTGGGAGCGTGCGACCAACTTGGTGCCCTTTGTCTCGCCTCCGGCGGAGCCGTTTCCGCCCGTGGCGCCGCCGTTGCCGGACTCCTCGATCTCGGGCTCGGCCACTTCGCCACCGTCCTCGCCGGACCGCTTGCCGTCAGGGGTCACACCGAACCAGGTGCCGCCGACGCCCTGACCGTTGGTGTCACCGGGCTGCAGATCCTTGCTGAACAGGTACAGCGGCGCCTTGCCGAGGGTGAGCTGAAAGCCCTTGCCCCGCCTGATAAAGCCGACGTCCGACTTCTTGATGCCGTCGATGAAGACCTTGCCGCCCGGCTTCACGAGATACGGCGGCCAGATCTGTTCGCACGCGTCGAAGCAGTTGGACTTGCCTGGCGTGTCCTTGTCGAACCGGTAGAGAACGAAACCGGCAGCGTTCGTCACCACGGGATCCAGATCTCCAGCCGAGGCGGCCGACAGCTGAACCCAGTTGCGAATGACGGGACTCGACTGCTTCTTGGCAGGGGCCGCGTTGGCGGCGAAGTCGCCGGTGCTCAGATCAGCCTTGTTCTGCTTGGCCGTACCGTCCTTGAAGTTGACCTCGTCCGCGGCGACCGACGTCTCCGAATTCTTCGCGGCCTGCTCGTCCCCACCACCACAAGCAGTAAGGAGAAGAGCCCCGGCCATCAAGGTCGCCGCGACGGTGGCAATACGAGTGCGATACATGGGAGAACCCCCGAAAAATGGTGGCATTGACGTTCTGGTCTTTTCAGATCGGCTGGCACACCCGACACGGCTGCCGCGGCGTGTGGAGTTCTAAAAAGGAGCGCACGTTATCCAACTGTGATAAATGGAGGAATGAGACCGCTCCTGGCAGCGCCAGCGGCGGTCAAGCCCGGTCGCCGCGTGCTCCGCCGGCAAGGGGTGCGGGAAGGTGGGGAAGCACGCGGTGACGGGGCGCGGGGTGGAGTTGCGGGACGGACCCGGACGGTCAGAGGCGCACCCCGTGGTCGGCCAGATAGGCGACCGGGTCGATGTCCGAGCCGAAGACCGGTTCGGTCCGTACCTCGAAGTGCAGATGAGGGCCGGTCACATTGCCGGTGGCTCCGGACAGCCCGATCTGCTGCGCTGCCGACACGGTCGCCCCCTGCCGGACGTCCAGGCGGGAGAGATGCGCGTACAGGCTGTACTCGTGTTCGGCGTGCCGGATCAGAATGTAGTGGCCATAGCTGGCGTCGGTGGCCGACATCAGCACCATTCCGGGCAGCACGCTCACGACAGGCGTGCCGACCTGGACCGCCAGATCGACCCCGGTGTGATGACCCGTTGACCAGTTCCCTGCCTGGGCGTACGTCGAGGTGATCACGTATCCCCGGACCGGAGCGGTGGCCGCGCCGGCCGTCCGGCCCTCCTCCGAACCCGCGCCCTGGCGCTGCTCGGCGCTCGGCGACTGCTCGGGCACCTCCGGCACCTCTCCGCCCGGTTCCTCCTCCGGCGGCGCCGCGACCGAGTCGGAGTCCGCGTCGGACCCGGACTCCGAGTCGGACCCGGCGTTCGCGTTCGCGTCCTCGTCCTCGGGCAGCTCCGGTGCCACGATCACTCCGCCATCGGGCTGCTCCTCAGCAGCCGGCGGCATCACGCTCGCGGTCGGAAACGCGGGGAAGGTGGTGACGGTCAACGGCGCCGGGGTGTCCCCGGCGACGTCCCGCTCATTGCCCGAGAAGGCGAACGCTGCCACCGATCCGACGGCGAAAAGAAGACCGACGGCAAGGATTATCCGAGCCTTCCTGTCGAGACCGAAAAGGAGCGAAGAGCGCGCGACGCCAGGTATGCGGGGACCGCTTCGAAGGGGAGGAGTCCGTGCGGTGCGCGGGAGACGGAAGCGCAGGCGAAAGCGTGAGCGTTCCGGTGCCCCGAAATCTGCATCCGGATCAAAATCCGGGTCCCTACCATCGTCTCGGTCGGGTGAAAGTTCGGGCTTGACGGGCTGCCTGAAATACTCCACAGAAAACTCCGGAAGTCGCGGCTTAGTTCGGATACTGCGGTGCGACGTCGCCGCTCGTCTCGGGCTGCCAATAGGAGAACTTTTCTTCGATCCTGCCATCCGGGGCTCCACACCCACGTCCGTCCGGGTTCACACGCGACGAACAGGCCCGCGAGGGCATTTTGAGGGCCGCCTGCTCAATTTCCGCCGCGCGCGCTTCCGTTTGGGCGTACGTCATCGTCACTTCCTCTAGTTTATGGAATTCGCACACGAAGCCCATCTGGTAAATCATCGAAGGCTTCATATCTCGTGGTGGATGGCTGTCCGACGGTTCAGTGAATGCCTCTCAGAGATTCCGCGAATTCGGGTGGAAGCACCGAAGCCAACGCCGTCGGGCCCCCGAGGGGCCCTGGCCTGGATCGCCGGAACGTGCTCTGGACAGGCCACCGGCCAAGGTGCGCGACAACCAAGCAGCACGGCGTCCGCCCCTGCGTCTTCGGCCTTGCGAGGCAGGCTCACCAGGCCACCTCGCGGCGCACCGGCCTTCACGGCAGTCCCCATGCCCTCGCCGCCCGTGGCCTTGAGGGATCACCCGCCCTCTCGCTCACCGCTCTCACCTCTCCCAACAGCCGTCCCACGCGGCTCGCCCGACCGGATCCGGCACACTCCCGTGACTGAGGGGTGGGGCAAGCGATCTGTTCGTTCGTGCTCGGCAACGGCTCCGACCGCCGCGCAGTTCAATTTCGATCGATCGGGATCCAGGAGTGAACTGCCGACGGACTTTCGCCGCAGGTGACCGCCGCAGGGAGCGCACGGAGCCGAACCACCCTCCTGCGCAACCTTCGACACCCCAGCACTACGGCCGATCGTCGCGGGGGGCACAGAAGCCAGGAATCCGGCACCCCATCTGTCGCGGATGGGATGCCGTGCCGTGCATCGACACAGGTGCTCGGGAGCCTCGCCTACCGCCTGGCTGCCCACTCGGCTCCACGGAAGCGAATCTCTTCCCGATCGCCCGGATCTGACCGCTAGAGTCGCATAAATGTGTAAAAAGCTTGATGAAGTGATCCCTGAACCCTTAGGTCAATGCGCACGTTGTAGAGAGCGAATGCAGCACTAAAAAATCAGAGTGACACAGGACGTGACAATATGCCTTACAAGAACGCAGACCAAACCGCTGCAATCAAAAATTACTACCACGGCAGGCCGGAGCGGCATGGGAAATGCCCAGAGCCGGGATACCCGATATACCAATGGTTTATTTCTTTGCGTAATGAGAATGGGTGGATGAATGAGTCAGAAGCCAGCGAGGCCAGGAAATACAGGCTGGGTACATTCCTCCTTCCTCATTCAAACATAGCGGGGCGATACACCCTTAGTCGACTTACCCCGAGTTATTTCGAGGAGGCAGCCCAGCAGTCACCCGCCCCTTCTCACACACCCCCCGAGATCTCCGCTGTTGCGGCGTCCAAGCCAGTTGCAACTGGACCGGGACGCGGCACGGGCATTCTGCTGCCCGTTTTCGATTGGGGAGGCGTTGCTCGCGCGCAGTCAAGTGCGTCGCAGAAGCGCTGATGAACCAGCCGTGCCGTTTTAGTAGGGCGCGGCGATGCACTGGACGGTGCAGTGCCGCATCAAGCAACGTTCGCCTGTGCATGGTTGGCCTGGCTCGTCCCCGAGTGACTCGTTGAACGGGGCATGCCGAGGACTGGGCGCGTGAATGGTCGTGGCGAAGTGCCGTAGACCGTGAAGCGTTTTCAGGGCGGCACCCGTGCTCTACCCGGACTCGGGGGACGGCTCGGCCCTCGCCCATGTCCTCCGGCGCGTCGATCGGGGGACGAGGCTTACCTCCACAACGCAGAGGGCTCCTGAACTGTCGAGAGAGGCGTTCCACGTCTCAACTCATCAGCGCAGGAGCTTCGTTGGCTCCCCATCCCGCAGCTCGTACTCCCGCCGCTCGCAATCCCACCGCTCGTAGGCGGCCAGCGGGAAGGTTTCGCGTACCTGACGGCCGCGGGTGAGGCGCGCGTGCATGCGAGCGAGATCCCCGCAACCACCTGGACTTGCTCGGACTGGCAGCCATCGTGATTCGGACGCGGTCGGCGGACCGTTGGTGCACCGCATCTCCGCCCCCGTACCCCACCGGCCGGGTCGCCGGCAGGTGTGCTGGGACTGCGTATGCGCAGATGCGTGCTGTGCTCTCGGCACTCGGCATTTCCGTAGGCATCGCCACGATGATCCTCGTCACCGGCGTACCGGCCTCCAGCCAGCAGGCACTACTGCACCAGCTGACCGCTGGGCATCGACCGGCTCAGGGCCAAGCCCCTGGTCCCCCAGGGTCAGGAACAGATCAAGTTGCCGCCGCAGGCCGCCGAGATGGCCGCCCGCATCGGGCCCGTCACGGCCACCGGCCCAGTCGCCGACACCCACCAGTCCGTGCGCCTCACCGATCCCGCCGACGCGCTCGCGGCCAAACGCGCCATCCAAAGCGCCTCTTCGACGCTGTTCCTGTCGCTGGCCGGCATCGCGCTCGCAGGGGGCGGGATGGGTGTGGCCAACACCATGTACATTTCGGTCCTCGAGCGGCGCCGTGAGGTCGGCCTGCGGCGGAGCCTGGGCGCCGGCCGCGGACAATCCGGGGGCGGTTCCTCACCGAGTCGGAGGTGTTGTCGCTGCTGGGCGCGTCCGGAGGCGCCGTCGTCGGGGCGCTGTGCACCGCGGGTTACGCCGTGCTGCGGGACTGGCCAGTCGTCATCCCTCTCGACACGCTCAGCCTGGGCGTCATCGCCTCCTTCGCGGTCGGCGTGCCGGCGGGGATCAACTCGGAATGCACAGTGAAGGCTTTCGGGTCCCATTCCTGAGCTTGCTGTGCCGCGAGGTGGCGGTCACCCCGTGCGACCGTCAGGGCGCGTGGTCCTGCCGCGGCCCCGCGGATGTGACCGACACCACAGGAGCCCCCAGTCAGCCAGGGGCAGGCGGACGGCGGCGGCGGTGTCCTTGGCGACCCGGTCGGTCAGGATGATGTCCGCGTCCTTGTCCCTGGTGTTCGCAGCAAGGACAACCACCGCGTTGACCAGCCCAGACTGCCTCCGAGAGGCAGGTGTGCGCGGCCTTGCTCCATATCGCCAGGGGCCGTTCGTCAAGACCGGGCGGACACCAGAGCCGCTGGACGGCAAACTGCCGTGACTCAGCCGTCAGTTGATCCGTCTCGGCCGACTGTGCGTAGTAGGACTGAGCGACAGGCGGCGTCTGTTGCCACACATTTGCTCAAACTGAGGAGCTTCGATGAAGGACGATGAGATGGCATCCGCCTTGTACGCGGCAGATTTCGACATCGACCCGGAGACCAAACGCGCGATCCTTCCGCCGCAGCAGACATCCGTTCCCCTATCTATCCGCTTGCACAGTTCCACAATCAGGTCAGGCAAACTCAACAGCGCGTTGGGGCCTCGCTCAAAAACCGCTGCAGAATTTAAGGGTTTCCGAACGCAGCAGGACGCGACAGGCAGATGGGGGTTGGCGCAGGACACGCCCAGGACGGAGCAGGGCATATCCGATCGTAATTTCGCTGATGCCGTGAGGGCGGCAGACTTCATGATCGATCCGGCGACAGGCCGTCCAGTCCTTCCAACAGCAAGATCATCATCTCTGGCCGCACATTTGCATTCCGCACTGCCGGGAGCGAACGGAATCAAAACCGGGCTCAAACCACACACAATTCAAGCGCTGAGGGATCAGGGATTCCACATCCAGCCATCCGGTGGCAAATGGGGGCTGGCGGATGACACGCCCAGGTGGGGGGACGGAAAGCAGTGGATAACGCGCGCTGAATTTATGCGCAGGCAATCGACGACCGAATCAGGCATAACAATTCCCGTAGATATCGCTACGGGTAGGATTCAAGCACTGGCCGCGGCTGCCCTGTCGGCCGAGAATTCCCGTGCGCTTGCTGCACCGCGGGAGCGGCAGGCGCCGGGACCAGGGCAGGGCAGTTATGGCCCTGCCGCGCCACGACGGGAGTCAGGGGTGCCGCTGCCGAGCATCGCAGCACTCGAACGGTCTGGCCACCTCCCGTTTCGGGATTTCACTGCAGCGGCCGCGGCTCAGGTCGCGGGCGTAACTCCCCGCTCCACACAGTCACAGCATCCCACGGCGGAGAGCGGCCCGTACCCCAATTACCCCAGCCAGACACAGCGGGCTCCCGGTCAGCAGCGTTGATCACAGGGGCTCTGACCCAATGCCGAGCGTTCTCCTCATGGGTGATACAGCAACTTCGGCGAGGACCGTGACTTCCCGACAGCAAGCGCAAGAATCACCGCAAGAGGCAGAGCTCGCTGGATGCCTTGTCAACTGCGGCTACGATGTGCGTTTTGCTGCGACTGAAGCGACTGGTAAGCGGTAGGGTTGGTCGACGTGCTCGAATTCTCCAGGTGAGATTCCCGTGAACCAGCAGGGGAGCCCCCTAGTTCAGCAGCTCGAGCAATTCTCTCCTGCTGCAGCCGCTGCACCTCCTGCTCTGCCATATGCCTTTTACCTTCTCGAAGCGCAGGTGCAACCCAGGGGGCCTTGATGGCCTGCAAGCCTATAGACAGGCCACGGACATCACGATTCGCCTCCGCGGTAAGCATGGCCGAATTCAGAGCACTCACGTCTGCAGTTCTCAGGCCGGACACCTTGCGACTGCGAGGAGGGGGAGGGAACTCGTTTTTCGCTACCTCCCGCCAAGCCGTAGAAGCAAGGTGCTCGATATGCCCAAGAATCTCCCTTCCAGAAGAATTATAGGTACCTATATTGGCCTTGCACCACGCATCCCTCCAGGAACTAAAATCTTGCTCGCCAGTCATTATCTTTCCATGAATTCCCGGCCAACTATTTTCAAATGACATAGCCCCGGGTCGCCGTGCCCACTGCGCGTACGCTCGAGGATCTCCGTTGTGTATCTTATTCAAAACCGACGCTCGGGCGATATTGCGGTAACACAGCAGACCTTGCTCCAGGCCCGGCGATTCAGGATGAATCGCCATTCTCGCGAACTTCGCAGCCTCTGCAGCCACACCATCTACAGTAGCAGCCATAACTTACCCCTAAACAATACCGGAGGAATTCTCTGGTGGACCGGAAGATTGTTCATCCGTTCCCACCACGTGTGCAAAGCGACTACGTGCTGACGATAGAAATGGTTCACCGGGCCGCGTTCGAGGGAGGTGGCGGGCCGGGGCCCGCCACCTCTTCAGATGGGCGATGCCGTGTCCAGCCTGGATGCGGCCCGAGGAGTGCGCCCTGCGCCGGCGTTCGTGCACCTCCTCGTACCAGTCCGGGGCGTTCCTACGTGCGATGCGGTGGTGTGATCACCCGGCCGCCGGGTCTGCGCGCCCAGGCCCGAGTCCGGCAGCAGTCTCCCGATGTGGCGTCGCATAGCGCGACCCCACCGACTTCCTCCGCGACGGACCGACGGCCGGCTGTTCGGCTTGGACGGTCTGGGCGGTCTGGTTCTCTTCGGCCGCTGATGCACCCGGCGGTACAGCGCCACTCGCGGTTATGGAGCGAAGGCAGACTACGAGTCGGTGAGATCCGCGCCCGTGCCTGGAGGGTCACTCGGCTCGCCGAGCCGGCGCCATCGGTCACGGAGGGGTTCGGCAAGTTGCTCGGCGTCGGCGTCGCCGAGTTCGTCCATGGCGTCCAGTGCCTCGGTCCACGCGGCGCGGGCCGCCTCGGGGTGGCCGGCGCTGAGGTGGGTGTCCCCCAGGTGCATGAGAGTGATAGCTCTGAGTCGGGGAGCATCGAGCTGCCGGTAGAGGGCGAGGGCGTTGCCATAGGCGGCTACGGCTTCGTCGTACTGTCCGAGGTGATGGAGCGCATGGCCGATGCTGTCCCAGGTGTCCGCCGTGCCGGCGTCGTGGCCGAGTTCTTGTTGCAGGGCCAGTGCTTGCCGGCAGTAGTCGAGGGCTTGTTGGTGCTGCCCGAGGAGGGTGTGGCACCAGCCGACCGCGTTGAGCGCGGTCGCTATGGCCCGCTGGCCGCGGCGGTCGTCGCCAGAGCGGCTGGCACAGGCCCGGAAGAGCATGAGGGACTGATGAACGGCGCCGAGCGCGGCTTCCGGATCGCCCTGGCGAACCCTTACCCAGGCCAGGTTGTAGTAGCTGTCCGCGTAGGCTCTCATGTCGCCCGATTGTGTGAACAGTTCGACGGCCCGTTCGGCATGCATGCGTGCGTCGTCGAGGCGGCCCAAGTTCCCCGTGGCAAGGGTCAGACCGTTGTGCACATGGGCTTGGGCGGTCCGGTCGCCCAGCCGGCAGGCCACTTCTATGGCGGCACGGTGTACAGCCTCTTGCTCGCGCCATAGGCCTCGTAGGTGCAGGTGATGGCCGATGGCCCAGGCGAGTTGCCACGTGTGGGTGTCGTATCGGCGGTTGGCGGCCTCTTCACGGACTGCCAGCAGCACCGCCTCCTCTGCGGCGAACCAGGCCGTCGCCTTCCCTGTGTCTTCGGTGAGCTGTTCGGGGTGCACCCCCTCGGCTGCGGGCGCCAGGGAGATCAGTGCACGTGAGGTCGTCAGTGCGGCGGCCTCGTGGGCGGTGTGGAGGTAGTGGTCGAACATCCTCAGTCGGGCAGCTTGCACCTGTTGGGGTGGTTCGACGGTGTCGATCAGCTCGGTGGCGTAGGCGCGCAGCAGGTCGTGCGAGACATAGCGGCCGGGGACGGCCTCGTCCACGAGGTGAGCCTGGGTGAGTTCGCCGAGCAGCTGTCGGGTGCGGGGGACGGTGAGGCCCGCCAGGCTGGTGGCGGCGGGCAGGGTGACGTCGGGGCCCGGGTGCAGTGCGAGCAGCCGGAACAGGCGGGCGGCGTCGGGGGTCAGGGTGTGGTAGGACCAGGAGAAGACGGCACGCACGTCGGCCGCGGTGTCGCCGCCGTTGAATACGTCCAGGCCGTCGGCGCTGTCGCGCAGTTCGTCCGCGATCGATGCCAGGAAGACTGCCGGCCGGGTCGCGGCGCGGGCCGCGGTGATGGCCAGAGCCAGCGGCAGCCGGGCGCACTGGGCGATGATCTCGTGGACCGCGTCCGGTTCGGCTGTCACGCGTTGCTGTCCCAGGCGGCGGGCGAGCAGTTCGCGGGCCTCCGACGGGGAGAGCACGTCGAGGTTCAAGGCGTAGGCGCCATCGACAGCGACCAGTCCGGCAAGCCGGTTGCGGCTGGTGACGATGACCAGACAGCCGGGCGCACCGGGCAGCAGCGGCCGCACCTGGGCGGCATCGCGAGCGTTGTCCAGCAGCAGAAGTATCCGCTTGCCGGCGAGCTGGGTGCGATACCGGACCGCGAGCGTGTGGATGTCCTGCGTCATACCGTTCGTGTCCGTGCCAAGCGACTCCAGCAGTGTCCGCAGGGCGTGCTGGGGCGGGACCGGAAGACCGATCGGGTCGAAGCCGCGCAGATTCAGGTACAGCTGACCGTCGGGGAAGCGGTCGGCGACCTGCCGCGCCCAGTGCACCGCGAAGGTGGTCTTGCCGACGCCCGCCATGCCCGCGATGGCGCTGATCACGACGGCGCCGGCTGCAGGCAGTCGGGCCACTTCGGCCAGTTCCGCTTCCCTGCCGACGAAGGCCGCCAGATCGGCGGGGAGTTGGGCTGGGGCAGCTGGAGCCAGGGCAGAAGCCAGGACAGGAGCCGGGGCGGGCGCAGCGTGGGCGGGCCCAGCGTGGGCGGGCCCAGCGTGGGCGGACGGAGCCAGCAGCCCAGCGTCGGCTCGCAGGACGCGCTGGTACATCGTCTGCAGCTCCGGGCCGGGATCGACCCCCAGCTCATCCGCGAGCAGTATCTGTGCCTCGCGGTAGACGGCGAGAGCCGCCGCCTGCCGCCCTGACCGGTACAGGGCAAGCATCAGCAGTGCCCTGAGCCGCTCGTCCAGCGGGTCCTCGGCAACCAGCCCGGCCAGCTCTCCAGTTATCGGCGCGTGGGCGCCCAGGTCGAGTTCGGCCGTGAAGCGGGCCACCTGAGCGGACCGGCGCAGCTCCCCCAGCCGCTGCCGCTGGCTCTGCGCGTACGCGCCCCGGATGCCGGCCAGTGCTGCCCCTTGCCACAGACCGAGGGCATC
Source organism: Streptomyces rishiriensis (assembly GCF_030815485.1). NCBI lineage: Bacteria > Bacillati > Actinomycetota > Actinomycetes > Kitasatosporales > Streptomycetaceae > Streptomyces > Streptomyces rishiriensis. The sequence goes on from NZ_JAUSWV010000001.1 coordinate 388,519, forward strand.
ACGCAGGTACCTCAGCATGTCCTTGGTGTCCCCGGCGCTGCGTGCCCGCTCGGCCTGAACCAGCTGTTCCTGGAAGGCGCCTAAATCCAGCTCCTCCGGCGTCACACGAAGCTGATAGCCGTCACCGGTGGAGCGGATCATGGACGACGAGGCGTTCCCGCCGGACTCGAGCGACTTCCTCAACCGGTGGACATAGCCCCGCAGAATTGTGGACGCCGAGGCCGGTGCCGCGGTCCCCCACACCGCATCGACCAACCGAACGGCCTGGCACCTGCGAACCCTCCGCCAGCAGCAGCACGGCCAGTACCGCACGCTGCTGAGGGGGCCCGAGTTCGACCTCGGCTTCATCACGCCACGCCCTGACCGGCCCCAGAACCGAGAACCACAACCGCTCTTCCACCGGCCTCCTCCTCAGGGAACTTGCAGCCAAGGCGACAACGGGGGCCACTTGCCGGGTTAGCCACGCGGACGGCTTCCAGAGTCTAACGGCGGGGTCTGTCGAACGACGCTGTCCTCAAAGTGGTTGGGGCTACTGGCAGATCGGGAAGTGCCGGCGGCCGAGGTGGCATCCAGGGCGTGAGGGCGGTTCGCCACGAACGCCCCCGACCGGCCGACGTCGGCCACTGGCCCTGGGGCACTGGAGCCTTCGATCTCCTGCCGACGACGACGGCTGAAGGGCCCAGTACTGGTGCACTTTGGCCGGCTCGCCGAGTCGGACAGGGAGGAGTGTGGGCCGAGATCCGTCGGCTTCACCAAGCCGAGCAGATGTCGATTCGAACAATTGAACGGATGCTGCGGATCGCAAGGCGCTCCATCCGTAGTGCGACGGCGGACGACGCACTACGCATGAACCAGCGGGCAGCGAACGGCTCGAACGCGAACGCGGACGCGGTCGGGTCGGGTCGGGTCGGGTCGGGTCGGGTCGCAGAAGCGTGCGCTGCTCGAGCAGTTGCCGAAGCTGCCGACAAAGGTGATTGCAGGGACTGGCTGATACCAAGGTCTGACGGTGCTCGACGATCGGGTCCAGGACCTCGGCCTTGGGTACAGCGGTACAGCGGTAGGCCGCACGTCGGGCAGGTGCCGGAACCAGGCCGACTTGCACGCGGTCGAGCAGTACCGGCGCAGCGGTCGGTCCTTCGTGGCTCGGCGCATCGCGGGCGTCAGGCGCGGGAGCCGTCCGGTGCCGGGTCTGAGGTCAGCGGCTCGTGGCACATCGGGCAGCGCCGCGTGTCAGCCATACCTCCGTCTACGCCCATCGCCGCCCGCGCGCCACCGCCCTCAGTCCGCCGGTGTCTTATCGCTGACGAGCCGGAGAGCGGGGCGCTTGGGGGCGAACTCACGGAGTTCCAGTGCTGCCTCGCGCCAGTTCGCGGCGAGGTGGAGCAGGCGTTCGCTGTCGTGGCGGTAGCCGGGCGGCGGGGTGTTCGGGACGGTCGGCCAGAGGATGGTGGCGGCGAAGCGGACTGCGTGCATGGCGGCGGTCGCGTGGCCGTCGACGCTCCCGCCTTCCAGGCGCCGCAGCATGTCGAGCGGTGCAGCGGCAGCGAGGAGTTCGTCGTACACCTTCGCGTATTCCTGCGCTCGTACGGCCTGGAGGTCATCCACGGTGCGCGCCTGCTGCGTTCGGGGTGGGGCTGGGCCTGGAGCCGTTCGCGCAGGTCGATCTCTTCGGGGCTGAGCGGGTCCTCGGGCCGGCGGATGCGGACGGGTTTGGGCCGCAGCAGCAGGCCGTCGTCCTCGTCGGCCTGCTCGGCTTCGGCGAGGGCCCGGTACAGCGAGGCGACCGAGGGGTTCTTGCCCGCGTGAGGAGTTCGAGCTGGATGCCGCTGGCCTGGAGCTCGGCGGACAGCGTCATCAGCTCGGCCGCGTTCTGCGCGAGCCGCTTCAGCTCGTGCACCGTGAAGATGACCGGTGCCTCGGGTGCGGCTTCCTTGAACTGGTGGGCCAGGCCAGCGCCTTCTCCAGCTCGGGCCGGACCTTGACCTTGAAGACCTTGTGACACTCCGCCCGGTGGAGGGCTTCGAGCTGGCTCGCCAGCTCCTGGCGGGCGGCGTCCTGGCGTACCCGATCCGCACCGGCCGTTCGGTGCGGGGCGCGGGGACGACGGCGAGCGCCGGACCCTGCTTCCACGCGCGGCCCGGGTGCCGGTCGGCGGGCACCGGGATCTCCAGTTCCTCGCGGAGCGCGGGGACGAGGACGAAGCGGGGGGTGTGGTACTTCGCGGCGGTCTTCCCGCCCCGGGTGCGGCAGGCGCTGCCAGCGGGCGCGTCACAGTTCAGGCAGTCGTGACGTTCTGCCGCCAATGCGGCCTGATCGGGCGTCAAATCCATGGCGGCAGTCCCTCAGAAGCACCTCGCACAACCCAGGCCAGTGCCCTGAGGCCGCCCCGCCTTCGCGATGACGGGACGGATCCCACGCTGGCAGAACAGGCGCCGGTACTTGTCGTGCTCGTAGCCGTGGTCGGTCAGCAGCGCGTCCGGGCACAGCCGCGGTCTTCCGACCCGGCCCGCGACGGCGCGGATCTCGTCGAGCGGCGGCAGGAGCTGGGTGCACGCGGTGAGAGCCGGTAAGGCGACCAGGCGGGGCCAGCTTGTGGGCGGCATGACGTCGACCGGCCGTCCCAGCAGACTCGGGCTTCCCAGGTGCTGGCCCGGGGAGTTCTCGCGCAGGCGGCAAGAGACCGAAGGGATCGACGATGCCGCCTTGGCTGGATGGTCCGGACACGTGTCACGGGGCGTAAAGAGCTCCTTCATCGTGGGGTGGTGCCTGCTTCGTTGCGAGAAAGCCACCGCTGAGCTGGCCGTCCGCCACCGGACCGAGCATCATGCCATCACCCCGGAGCCTTTACCGACAATGCCGTGAGCGACCCCGGAAAGAAGCCAGCTGCTTCGTGTGCCGCCGCGCTGGACAACTTCAGGAGTGTGCGGGAATGTCCGCCGGAGTACCGATGAGTAATTCGGTCACCTCCGTTGACGATGAGACCGTTGCCCCTGAGGCCGCGCGGGTGCCGCGGTGCTGCTGCCCGCCGAATGACTCGGAGTTTCAGCCGCCGGCTTCATGCGAGCAAGTTCTCTCGTCGAGAGTGCACCTTCCGGCTTCAAAGCGTTCACCCTTTCCGACGACCCCCCCCTCCCATCGAGCGAGAGCATTTGCGCTTGCGGTGCGAAAGTGGACGATTTTCTCGGCTGGAGTCCCGCAGCATCGCGGACGCTCAGCCCATTTATTGTTGACTGCGCAGCATGCGGCCGCCGCACCAAAGCATCTTCGCCAATGAGTTGACGGTAATTTGTACCCAGCTCTGCAATTTTGCTCTGCGCATTCTTGGTGGCCGCCTCAAGGTCATTGGTTACCTGCGAAACAAAATCCGCCACCCTTTTCATGCCGTCGTGCATATTTTCGGAAGTGTCCGGACTCCCGTAGGGAGTGCGATCCATTTCGATGGCCCGCACCCTTTCTAGTGCCGAGTATGCGCTATCGATTTTCTGTCGCGCCCGGCTGGCCGTCTCTTCCAACTGGTAGACAGTGTCATTGACCGCGTCCGAGTAACTGGCGAATGCCACCTGCGAGAATTGATCGCTCCCGCGACCTGACGGAGAAGTTGCCGCAGCGCTTCTTTCATGATCGAACTGTGACGCAACGAATTCGGCACGCTTCGCGTCAGCTCGCTCCCACCCCTTGAAGACTGCATGCAATTTATTGATTTTATCGCCAGTTACGTCGTAAACCTCTTGCCGACTTCGCTCGTACAGAGCGATGGCCTCTTTGGCCTTTCCAGCACCTCTTGACGCTGACAAATTTTTAGCCTTGAATACATTACGCACCGAGGCAAACAGCCCGCCCTGATTCTCCTTCCGGTACATCTCGGCCAGCTTGCTAGCGACTATCCCTGCATGTTGGCCGTTCGGGAGATCGAATCGAGCCGCCGACCCGCGCTTCTGCGACTTACCGGAGGCCTGAGCGCGAGCGAAGTCGTAGATGTCCTTGGCAATTTCGTCGAGATTATCCATCCAGCACGTCCCCTATAGGTTGTTCTCGAGTTCGTTGTTTGCCGACGCATCCAGGCACGCAGCGACCGATCTCGCCACGTGCACAAAAGGTAAATTCCTTGTCACATATTCCGGCAGAAAAAGCTGTCGTCGGGGCTGATTGGGCCGATTCGCGCTTTCTCAGTCGCCCGAAGCCGCCCGTCCGCTTGAGGGCGCCGGGTCTCTGACTGGTGTCGTGTGGCCGAAGCAACCTCGGCGGAAGTACACCGTGCTGCCGCGTAATCTGGTGGTGGCCGGCGAGGTCTGTGGGGCCGGCGATGTTCCTTCGGTGGTGGCACATTCTTGCCGGCTGTGCCGTGCCTCCATCGCGTATGCGTCGACCGCGGCCTCCTGCTGTCTTGAGATCTTCCGATGAAGATGGGAACGTCGGGTGGAACCCTGGTGCGGTCTCCGCGCTGATTGAGAGACCGGAGTGCGGCGAGACACCCCTGCCTCAACCGCGGACATTGAGGCAGGGGTGAACGCCGTGTGGAGCCGCTGCCCATTGCGGGGGCGCGGCAGCAGCTCCGCATGCCTACCGGCATCCAACCGCTAATACGGCGGTGGGTGGGTTGCAGTTCAACCCACTGGAGCTGATCCGAAAGCCAGCTGACCAGCAGGGTGAGCCGTCCCGCTTTCTGAAGGAGCGGCCGGCCGATTCACCTCGTAAGGGCGTCCTGTTGACTGGGCATTTCTGAGGTCATCGCGACGGGGACTGCCCCCACGGCGGCGGTCGCGTTACTGTCACCCCGTCATGCTTGTTCCGGCGCACCTCGGCTACCCCTTCGATGCAGCCGAGGAATCTGCACTCGTCACCATGTCCCGCCTGCGACTGCTTTGCGCAGAGGCCGGGTCATCGTGCAAAGCAGTCGCCGCCTCTGGTGACCCATGGGGCCATGGCGCGCGTCCTGGGGCACGGCTACCGCCGGTAAGGCATCACATGGTGCTTCGGCCCTCACCAGGCGACACGCACCGTGCTCAAGATCCCGCGGGCACCGAATCCGGAGTGCCTTGTGAACGAGCGGTCTTCCGTCCGACCTGCCCTGCCCCCACAGTCCTGGGGTCGACTGCTTCAAGGGGGGATCCCACGTTGTACGGGCAATCAGGGTCACTAGGGCGGTTGGGCCGGTCGTGGGGCAGTAGATAGAAGATGCGCCGGGCAAACAGGCCACTGTCGATACGCCGAGGCGCCTCGGGTTCGAGGTTGCTGTAGCCGATCAGCCGGCCGTCACGCTCGTAACGGGGCTTTCCCCTGCGTGTGTTGACCTTGTCGAGAGCCTGCCGGACGTAGTCGAGGCGCATGGGGTCTTCGAGCCAGACGATCTCGGTCTCCTGGGCGAGATCGCCTTTCTGCGGCATCGCGCTCATCGGGTCTCCTGTATGCCGCCGGCCTCGCCGGGACCGGTCATTGCGTTGGCTGGCTTGCCGCACCTCGACCGGTGGGGGGCGAAGCATGATCCATCGTACGGTCGCTCGATCAGCTTTTCCTGGGAGCATGTCGTCATACGCTCCTCCCCCCGTCCGGGACGGCTCCGTCGGGAAGCAGGCCCAAGCCGGGATAGAACTTGGTCGCATTGCTTTTGATCATGTCCGAGGGTGAGGACAGCCCGAGTTCCTGGCGGATTCGGCTGGCGAAGGCGCGCGGTGTGGAGGCGCGGATGCCTTCGTCGGAGCACCAGTGGCCATAGGCTTCGTAGAGCAACTTCTGTTCGACCCGCAGATCCGGGTCGGTGCGGCCGGCCTCGTTCCTGACGCAGCGTTCTGTGATGAAGCGACCTATGTGATCCTCCGTGGTCTCGTATGCGGCGGTGGCGATACGGACGGAAGCCGGACCGGTGAGCGGGTCCCGGGTGGACAGGTATTGCATTGCTCCCTCGATGAGCCATTGCAGAATCCCGGGGCCTTCGTCGGTCACGAGTTCGGCTGCCAGGTTGTCGACCTTGCGTTCGTCGGGCACACGTCGTTCGAAGGGGATGATGCGCATACGACGCCAGAAGGCGTATCCACCGGTTCCCACTTCGGGGCGATGGTTGCCTAGCAGCCAGAGCTTGTGCGTGGGTGCGAAGGTAAAGAAGTTCTGCCTCATGCGCCGGGCAGTAATGGTGTCACCGCCGGTGAGAAGCTTCACACGGCCTTCGTTGAACTTGTCGTTCGGCTTCAGTTCACTGCACACCACGATGCGTCTGCCGTGGAGTTCGGTGAGTTCGGTGGAGTGCTCAGTGAACTTTCCCTTTTCCATGAGGAATCCGGGAGGGGCGGCGTTCGCGTAGTCTCCCAGAATCTGCATGGTGACTTCGAGCAGAACGGACTTGCCGTTGGCACCGGAGCCATAGAGGAACGGCATCACTTGGGCGCCGACGTCACCGGTGATGGAGTAGCCGAGCAGCAGGTGCAAAAACCGGATGGTCTCCAGTCCTCTGTGGTCGTCTCCGAAGGTGTCACGCAGGAAGCTGTTCCACCGAGGGATGGGAATCTTCTGCGGTGCGACGGTGGTGGCGCGGGAGTGCATGTCGGTGAGAGGGTCGGGCTTGCGCAGCTCCCCAGTGCGCAGGTCGACGACTCCGGAGGGAGTGCACAGAGCGTAGATATCACCGTCGAGAATGTCGGGGGCCAGGCGCAATGCAGGGGATGCCTGCGCTTGGTACAGAAGTGCCTTTATTCCGGAGGATGATTCGGAGTGTCGGCGGTGTGATGCGAGCTGGCGGTCGGTGAAGCGGCCTTCGGGATCGCGCTCGGGGATCTGCTCGGCAAGTTCTCCGGCTGCCCATCGGGCGGCTTCGTCGCCACCTGTGAGTTTCCAACGATAGGCGTCCCACGAGTGCCAGCCCATGCCGATCACATATCGGAACTGATCGTTGTAGAGGCGGGCGAACAGCTTCGCGTTGCCGCGGTCGGTGAGTGAGTCCGGAAGGAAGCGTGTCAACGGCTCAGCGGCGCGCGGTGGGCGGCGAAGGCTGGTCTGCTGTATGGGCAGACTTGGGCCAGGAACCGGCTTGGACGGTGCAAAGCCAAACGCCTGCTGACGAATCTGCGCGGCGACGGCTGCGGCGTCGAAGCGGACAGGTTCGGCGCTCATGAACCTCCTCGGGTGTGGAGCGGGCGTTACGTGCCGGCGAACGGGCCGACATGTGCGGAACGCCTTCGCCTCCGTTCAGGAGTGTGTTTCCGGGTACGGAAGGGTCTGTGAGCCCTCGTGTGCTCAGCCGTCTGCCCTTCTGCCGATACCTGGCCGGAATCTTCCAGGTATTCCGGGCGCTTACGGCGGCGCAGGCAGGCCTGGAGTGTCCGCAGGCCGCTTGATGCATGGAGAGCACGTAGATCCTGAGCGGATGATTGGGAACGCAAAGCTACTCCTGCCAGAAGATCGTGAAATCTGGCAGGAGTGGCAGTTCGGTCGCCATACCGGCGCAATGTTTCTGTCGCTCAAAGGCAGGGGTCCTACTAACTGGCGTCCTTGAACTCTCCGATGAAGATGGAGCGGGTCTTGTTGTCGAAGTTCATGTCTGCAAGGTCTGCAGCGTTTCCGTTCCGGAGCAGAAGGGATTCGCCGGTGCAGTCGCGTCCGGACCACAGCTTGATGGGCTTTCCACCCGATGCCGCATCCTCGGGACCGATAGTGGAGATTGCTCCGCCCAGCGAGGGAACATTCTGGCAACCAGTGCCCTTGACGGTCCCCACCGCACTTTCGCTGTCCGTGGCGTCCTCGGCGTACTTGTAGAAGCCTTCAACCGAACGCTTGACCAGCTCGGATGCGGTCGAGTTGCTGTCGCCATCGCCTGACCCGGCCGCGGGCTCCTCGACATCGGGCTCAGGTGCGTCGGCGTCCGTGCCCGCCCTCTGGCCGTCGGGCGTGACACCGAACCAGGTACCGCCAACACCCTGGCCGTTGGTGTCGCCCGGGGCGAGATCCTTGCTGAACAGGTACACCGGAGCCTTTCCGATGGTCACCTGGAACCCCTTGCCCCGCTTGATGAAGCCCACATCAGCCTTGTTGATTCCGTCAATGAAAACCTTGCCGCCAGGCTTCACGACATACGGCGGCCATGTCTTTTCACACTGATCGAAGCAGTTGGACTGGGAGGGCGCATCCTTGTCGAACCGGTACAGGACAAACCCCGCAGCGTTTGTCACAACGGGGTCCAGGTCCCCGGCCGCACCTGCCGAAAGCTGAACCCAGTTGCGGATCACTGGCCCGGATTCCTTGGCCTGCTTCGCGGGGGCTGCGTTGGCTGCAAAGTCGCCGGTACTCAGATCGGCCTTATTCTGTTCAGCAGTACCGCTCTTGAAGCTGACTTCCTCGGATGCAGCGGCAGCATCCGAGGCTCCGTTGCTGTTTTCGTCACCACCACAAGCGGTAAGCGTCAGAGCACCGGCCACGACGACCGCTGCGAAAAGGGTGCTACGAGTGCGAGACACTGAACCTCCGAAGAAGATGCCGCCCTGGTAGTACCCAGAACGTTTTGACACCCCGGACACGGCTCTGCTCTCTTCTGGAGTTCTAAATCTCGCAGTCCGTTACTCGAACGTTATCTCGACGGCCGCGAATAGATGTCTACGGCACTGTCACGCAGGGTGTCGACCTCATGCTTTTTGGTGATGCCGTCAAGTCGCCAAAAAGCATGCGGATACCGCCGCGCCGAGCCTGGTACTCCCGTCGCAGTTCGCTATCGCTGCTGGTCAGAGCCGTGCTTCTGAGGGTACTCGGCTGACGTCACGTCAGGTTGTGGAAGTTGTGGGCGATGTCGTAGATCCCGAAAGGGATGACCACCGGTTGGTCTCAAGGTGTGGCAGTCCACTTCGACCGGGCTTCCGCCCGGTCGCCAGGTGCGGCCGGGCCGGTCGCGGTTGCCGGGCCACTCCTTGGCTGCCGGCTGTTCTTCCGGCCCACCGGACCGATCAGGCCGTGCACGTGGGCGCGCATCCTCCGCCGCGGATTCACCCGACGAACCGGTGGCCGACCCGCACGAGTACTTCTTCCCACTCCGCGGACCAGACATCGCCGCCTACGGCCAGGAATGGCGATTGCGCCGGAAATGCCCGCGGCGTCGCGACGCCTGGCACGCCCGCTCACCACGCCCATATGTCAGACACCCCCTAGACGCGGCCGCGCGGCTCGCGGACGAACTCAAGGGCGCGGTGCTGCGGTGCCCGGCGAAATCCGCTCCTGGAACTTCGCTTTGCCCAGTCTCAACGGGCTCCTACAGCCTGCCTCACCGGCGCTGGGCATGTCTCGGGCAGCTCTAGAGTGGCCTTCGTGAGCGCAGTCTCCGACGGCCCCGAGTGCGCCCGATCACCTTGCGCGCCGTAAATATCGCAGAGAGCGACAGCGATTGAGGAGGTACCTGGCAGGTTCGTCCGAGTTTCCAAGTCCCTGCCCGGGGATGGCCGCTTGCGCTACGCCCTCTCCAGCCCACGTTTCTTGCAGTTCAGGAACGGGTCAACATCGCGTGTCCCGTCTCATTGGACTTTGGGCGATCTCACCGAAGTTTGACCAAGATCACCATGATGGCAACGGTACCCATACGCTCTGTAACAACAAAGGTGAAGGAGTAAGCAAGGGTGACTGCTGTGTACTTCGTCGTACCAGCCGGGTTGAACGACGAACGCCGCCCGTCGGGCGGCAACCGGTACGACCGTGAGCTGGCCCGGGAGTTGAGCGATGGGCTTGGCTGGAACGTGCAGGTGCGGCCCGTGGCCGGCTCCTGGCCCCGCGCGGCTCCCGACAGCCTGCGCGAGCTGTCCTCCATTCTGGAGGCGATACCCGATCACTCGGTGGTGCTGTTGGACGGGTTGATCGCCTGCGGGGTCCCGGACATCATGGCCACCCACTGTGAGCGGCAGCGCCTGGTGGTCCTGGTCCATCTGCCGCTCGCCGACGAGACCGGGTTGGACCCACAGGTGGCCAGAGCCCTCGATCGCGCCGAGCGCGAGGCACTGGGATACGCGTCTGCGGCTGTCGCGACCAGCCACTGGACGGCCTTACAACTCACCGAGCGCCATGGCTTGCCGGGTGCTCGCGTGCATGTCGCCGTGCCTGGCGTTCATCCCTCTCCCCTCGCGTCGGGCGGCACCCTCAGCGGTGGCCGACATCTGCTCTGCGTGGCCAGTACCACCGAGCGCAAGGGACACACCACGCTCGTGAGCGCGCTCGCCACCCTTCCGCGTGATCTGCCGTGGCACCTGAAGGTGGCCGGTGCGGAGCCGGACCCCGCATACGCCGCTCGGCTGCGGGCCTCGATTGCCGAGACCGGACTCGTCGACCGGATTTCCCTGCTCGGCCCACTGACCAGCACCGAACTGGACGCCGAGTACACATGGGCCGGTCTGCTGGTGCTGGCGTCCGACAACGAGCCGTACGGCATGTGCATCACCGAGGCACTCGCGCATGGACTGCCCGTCTACGCGTCAGATGTCGGTGGGATTCCGGAAGCGATGGGCCACGCCGTCTTCCCCGGCGAGAGCGAGCCGAAGCGCCCTGGACGTCTCATTCCGCAGAGCGACACCACGGCCTGGGGTGACGCGCTCGGCGAGTGGATGCGAGAGCCGGTGCTACGCGACCGGCTGAGAATCCTGGCCAAGCAGCGGCAGCGCACCCTGCCCAGCTGGCATTCAACAGCCCTGAAAGTCCAAGGCGCTTTGCAGGGCAGGCCGTCCACACCGTTGCGCAACCAACCAGAACGGCTCCCACTCAAACTACGGTGAGATAGTTCACGGTTCAGGAAAACAGGGCATCACGCGGGCGCCGCCTGCGCGGCCGTCCGCCGATCACCTCGGTCGTCCAGCGAAAGGCCTCATGCGCGGTTGGCCGTGTCGCGTCGAAGGACGCGGATCCGCCACCCGGTTCACACCCGAGAGCTGCTGGGCCGGGTGACGGTCCGGTGGTGTGAGAGCGGTCCGGCGACTGCCTGGACGATGTCGATGCGCCGTGAGGGGTGCACTGCGGCCTGGAACTCGCGCCGTTCCCCGTACCAGGTGTGAGCGCTCTTCTTGAACTTGCGATGTGGTGGTGTCATCACGCGGCCGCCGCTCCGAGCGCGCACGGCCCGGTAGCAGGCGTCCGTAAAGATCTCCATCTCCATGAACGGGCCGTCGGCCAGGAACCGGGCATGTCCGGACTGTCGGTCTGGGTGATGTCGGCGCAACTGCTCGGCCGGGCCGGGCCGGCCCGGGCTGCAGAGCAACACGTGCCCCTCGGCGTCGCCTCATGCGGCCGAAATCACCCAGGTCCAGGCCGACTCCGCCTACGCTGGCCAGCTCACCGCCTGGTCCGGCGACTCTCTGCACATGCCTGTCAGAAGGTCCGCCAACCACGCGTACCCAAGGATCTCGTCGTCCTGCCACGGAGACGGTAAGCCGAACGCACCCTGGGCCGGATCACGAACGCCGACGAAACGTCCCGGACCTCGAATGCCTTCCCCAACGCTCCGAGGCACAACTCGCTCATGTCCCCAGACTCAGCCGGCGAGGACCCGATCCCGATCCCTAGTGGACGAAGAACGACCGACCGTCCTGCGCCTGCCAGGCAGAGCTGGTACCGACACGGTCACGGTACAGGCCCCATTGGCAGAATTCGATCAAATGTTCACATCGACTGGCCCTGCGGTCTCGACTTCCGTAGGACGTTGGGTACATGGGCTACCTCCATCGACTCTGTACTCCAGCGAGAGCCCGGCCTTGTCCCTGGAACTCTCATACGTGCCGCAGCCGCAAGCGAAGCGTTCTGCATGTCACTCAGCCGGTTTCGGAGCCCACTCTCATAGCTGCCCGGCGTGGCAGGCAGGTCGTCCAGGCTCCTGATAGGAGTCGGTCGCGCAGCCACTGCTGTGGCGTCGAGACTGAGAGACGGTGGGATCGGAGCGGCACGTGGTGGTTGCTCAAAAGCGGTCGTCCACCATTCAAGATCTTCGCGAGACGCATCCGCGGGTTGGCTTTGGCTTCGGTCAGTGGGCACAGGTACCTACCTCTTGTCTTGTTTCATCTCCTTTCTGAAAGACGCCGCTTGCCCGGCAAAGCGTTCAAGATCCACCTGAACTTCCGGGAGTGCAGGTCAAGCCCACGATGTCGCGACTGACGGGACCTCGGCACCCTTGAGAGAGACTCCGTGCCCTGGCAGACCCGAGAAACCCCACAACAGGCTGCCGATCAGGGGGACAGCGGTCAGGCAATCGCGGCGAGAGGTGGCGATACCCTGGGCGCTGCGGGAAAGGACCGGCCGGCCAGGACACAGAGATGATCTCCCGCTACGCAACCTGCAGCCCACTGTCCGTCTGCATGCCGACAGCACCCCCGACGCGGGAGTCCCTGCGACGGGCGGCGCGAAGGTCGACAGCGGTACGTCTGCACAACGACGGCCGCCTCCGCCGGTGGCGATTGCCGACCCGATGACGAATCGTCCACGGATCTCAAAAAAACTAGAACCATCCAGGGCAGCCCCACGTAGCTATGAGTGGGTGCAGCGTGAGCGACCGACTATACGATCCCCCGTCAGACAGGAGGCAGCTCATGCGGCATCCCGCTGGCCTCGGTGCCCATGGTCGAGACCAGTAGGTGGCGTGGCCCGGTATCCCCCCAAGAGCCCCGGGCCACGCCAGTGCACACACGGCTATTCGTACCTTCAGCCGCACGGCCGCGGCCTGCGAATCCTGGATTCCGCCGGAGGGGAGCGAGGACTGGCCGGGTGGGACGCACCGCTGCCGACTTCGAGATCTGGTGGGCCGACAGCGCCAACAGATGCGGCTGAGGCCGTCCGAGTTTCGCCAGCTGCGCAACGGCTTCAGATATTTGGTTGAACGCTGGCGTCGTACCTGGTGCTGGATTCCTCAAACGAGGTACACGTTTTCGGCGCCGCAGGGACCGGTCGGCGGTGCTGTTGGGTCTACAGTGGCCTGCGACCGGCCGACGGCGTCCACTCGGCGGGTCCCGACTCGTCGAAGGCCCACGGTTCCCCGACGGGCTCCGACCGCAGCCTCCACGACGGCACGGTCTTGACCAGGGAGATGATCCGAGATCGTTCCTCCTCGGTGATCCGCCGCTTGCGGCCCTGCCCGCCCAGATCGTCGAGTCCCTGCAAGCCGGATCGTTGGGAGCGGCGCAGCCGGCATCGATCGGACCGTTCTCTGACAGCAGTCCAGCTCCACTCGATCATCCGGGCCCGCATCGCCACGTCCCAAGGCGCCTTCCGCGCCCGCCCCAGCTGGCAAACGACGGCCCGCTCGTCGTCGTCACACTCCGGCCGTGCCCAGAGCCCAACGCCCAGGACCCGCCCTCGAGCACCCGCAACTACCCCGCCACCAGGACGTATGCCCAGCCAAAGAGGAATCCGGCATTGATACCGCAACGGTGTCTACCGTGGCTGCTGGCCAGGTCGGTCGTTGGTGTGGTTATGGGTGGGGACCTTGTTGACGTGCGGGTGTGGGCGAGTGAACTGAATGCGGGGCATGGGCGGTTCGTGCACCGGTTCGGCCGGTCGGAGCCTCGGGAGTCGGCACTGGCCTATGTGCGGGGCCCGATCGCTGCGTTGCTGCGGAAGAACGGCTGGACTCTGGCGGAGAAGGCCGGCCATGCCGGGCCGGACCGTATCCAGCGGACGCTGAACCTGATCGAGCCGCAGCGCGTGAGCGGGATCGAACCGACGCGAATCCACTCCCATGAGGTCGCGACAGGACACCCGTAGCACCTTCATGAAGCGGGGCTACGACTCGGGCGTCAGCAGCTTGCCGATCTGGTCCTGAAGGCGGAGGCCGTCGGTCTGTTGAGAGAACTCGCGGCGGGGTCGCGGCGGCGGGTCCGCTTACCCATGGGCGGCGACCACTCGGTGGATGCCGTGGAGATCGTTGCCCCACTGTCCGAGCATGGTCAGAGGCGTGCGGATGGCGGACAGAACCTCGCCGGACAAGTCCAGACGGAGGGACTTGCGGTTGAGCAGCAGGATCTGACAGATGGCGGAGGTCAGCCGGTCGGCTCCACGGCGGTAGCCCAGACGCGGTGGGCCCAGGCCGTACTTCCAGGGCTTGCCCGCAGAAGGGCGGTCGGCGGAAATAGGGTCGCTCGGTAACAGTGTTCCTTCAGCGGCACTAACGCTTGCGTCGATGCCTTACGGACCGCTTCTTTGAGTGTCAGTACCAGGGCAGACAGACATCTGTCCTTGACGACCCGACGACCGTGCGGAATGCGGTTACTCAGCCGATGGACCCCTGATTGCGCGCCGCCGTGGAAGAGTGTGATGCGAGTGCAAGCGGCGGGGTCTGACCGATTCTTCGCGCTGGCCACCGATGACGTGACGGTTGAGGAAGCGCAACGCATGAGGGCTCCGAGCCGTTGATCGAGATGTCTGACGTCTCGACCACCCTGCTCGGGGGTGTCGTCGGTCACCAGCCTGCGCTCGCCCGCCGGGTAGGCGACGGACTGGCCGACTGCTCACGGGGGCGAGCGTGCGAGAGGTCGCCGATCGGTGTGGGGCCTACCCCGAGCCGGTTCGATTGACGGGGGAGTCTCTGAGCAGTCGGTGATCTTGCGCTGCCCAGGACCAGTCCTCAGTCCCGTATACAAAAGCGCAGGTCAGTCAGCCCGTATGGGCTGCCAAGGGCGGGACTGACGGGACTCAATGTTGCAGTTATCACTTGCCTATGTCGTCTCCGCTGTCGCACGCGCGGAAAGAATCCTGCCGTCCACGCAGTAGGCAACTTGGGTTCTTGGTCCCGTCAGTCCCGTGGTTCACTGATTCACCTCCCTGACCTGGGCATACAACCTGTGGGACCGAAGAGACCGAAGTCCGGGCGGTAGTTCTGAAGGGTGGAGCAGCGCTCCAGCGGCACCGGCAGGATTCAGAAGTATTTCCACCAGGGTGGGGTGAGCAAGGCTGACGGATGCCGCGTGCAGAGGAGCTCGGGCGGATCCGCCCCACTGACCTTTCGAACCGGTTGGCGCGGGTCCGAGGCTCCGGCTGGGCGGGCACGGCTCCTCCGGCACTGAGCAATCCGGGTTGTTGCCCCGAAAGCAGGTACTCCCCTCGTGCCGCCTCTTGAGCAGCGCCAGCGCCAGCGCGAACTTCCGCTGGTCCTGGACTCCTGTCCGTGCCAGACCCACGACATCACAGCTGCCCGCCACGACCACTGACCCAAACGCCTGGTCGGCCCCACGGCATGCGGCCGGGTCGGGCGGCTGATATCCAGATCAGGTGGCCTTTCTCGTCGGTGAGAACGAGGAAGTGCAGGCCGTGATGGTGGTGTTTGCCGGAGTGGTTCCGCCGGTTGGCTTTTCCAGTGCGGCGCTGGGTGGGGATGAGTGCCGTCGATCAGGACCACCTCCCCGCGCTGCCTGGCGACCTTTTTCAGGGCGCGGTCCAGGCGCGGGGCCTGTGCTGCGAGCGGTTGATCAGCTCGTCGCGCCAACTGCGGACAGTGGTCTCCCCCACGTCCGGCTCGCGGTGCGGGATCGGCATCACGGCCCGTCCGCCCACTTGCCCGGGCATCGGCGCGGCCGAGGCGCGCTCGTCGGCGAGTTGCTCGCTCACCCGCTCAAGGACCCTTTCGGCGACAGCGAGTTCGTCCCGCTCGGCCCGAACCTCCGGCGTCATGGCCCGCTCGCGCATTCCCCGACCGCGTGGGCGCCCCCGCATCGGGCTGGACATGGTCCTTGCCGGCAAGGCCTGTTCCGCCCGGGATCCGCGGACATCTGCGCAGGCGCGGCATCCGGGCGGTGATACCGGTCCCGGCGGACCAGCGGGGCTATCGGCTGCGACGGGGCAATGGATGCCGCAGGCCCGCCGCTGGCCATCGACCGCGAGACCCACAAGCAGCGCAATACGGTCGAGTGGTACATCAACCGGCTGAAGCAGCGGCCCGGCATCGCCGACGGCACGGGCTGATCTTTGGACTGTCCTACGTCGTCCAGTGACTTCGTCAATGCTCCACGTCAAGCAGCAGGATGGTAGGCCTCCGCTTCAACCGCCGCCGCCCAGCCTCTTCCAGCTTGTTCTCCTGGTCAAAGCGGCAGGGTTATGCCGAGTTCCTGCATGGCTGTGGAGGGTGGGCCGCCTTCGGAGCGTTCGGTCTTGTAGCCCTTGACACGAGGTTCGAGGGTGAGCGGGTCCACGGCTTCAGCGGGTGCGCTCCGCGCATACAGACCGTCGGGCTTGGTGTCGCGGTCGTGAGGCAGCAGCCAGAAGACGCGGCGGCGGAAGGTACCGGAAGCTCGAGACGGTTTTGCCGTGGGTGCCAGCAGGGCGTAGGCGACCATGCGCCCGTCGCGGTGGTATGCCGGGCGTCCCTTGCGGGTGGGTAGCCGGTCCAGGCTCTGGCGGACGTAATCAAGGCCATCGACGTTCTCGAGCCAAACCAGCTCAGCTTCGTGGCTGATTTCGGCTTCTTCGATCAGGGAGCTCATGTGCTGGGGTCCCTCTCCTGGTCGGCGAGCAGTCCGATGCCGGGGTAGTGCTTGCGCTGGTTGGACAGGATCATCTGCTTGGGCGAGGCCAGGCCGACGACTTCGCGGGTGCGGGCGGCGAATGCCCGCGAGGACATGACGGGTGCCCCTTCATTCTGGCACCAGGTCCGGTAGACGGCGTAGAGCGCTGTCTGCTCGGCGCGAAGCTCGAGGCCAAGTGTGCAGCATTCTTCGTAGAAGCGGCCGGTGTGGTCTTCGGTCTCTGCATACGCGGTGGTCGCGATCCGGACGCGCTCGGGCCCTGTGAGGTCGCGGTCTCCGGCGAGGTAGCGGCGGGCGTCCTACATTGACGTGCACCTGCCTACCGACACTTGACACCTTGGGATGGCTTCGACGACTCAAGGACTAGTGAGCGGACCCGCGCTCCCCCAGGACTGCGTGTGCGGCACGCGCGAGTGCATCCGAGACGGCTGGCCCATCGAGGTAACCACCGACCATGGCGCCGTCGCGCAGGAGGACCAGCGTCGCAGCGGCCCCGCGCGGGTCAGGATGCCCGCAGGCGGCTGCCAGAGAGGTGAGGGCCTGGCGGAACCAGGTCCGGTGTTCGCCGATCGCCCGGCGGACGGTGTGGTCTGGGTCGGGGTATTCGGCGGCGGCGTTGATGAACGGACAGCCCCTGAAGCCTTCGTAGCAGGCATCGTCGGAGATCCCGGCGATGAGCAGGTCGAGCATCTGCTCGGGGGACCCGGCGATCGCGGTGCCGGCGGCGAACTGGGCACGGATGGCACCGTCGCGGCCGCGGAGGTAGGCCAGCACCAGATCGTCCTTGCTGGGGAAGTGACGGTAGAACGTTGCCTTGGTCACTCCCCCCTCGGCGATCAGCCGATCTACCCCGACAGCCTGGATGCCCTCGGCATAGAAGAGCCGCGAGGCGGTTTCAAGCAGCCGCTCCCGCGGCCGGGACGTTGAAGCGGCGATGCCGGGCACGGCGTTCATGCCTTCAAAAGTAACAGACAGGTCTGTCTTGACAGGCGCGTCGTTCAGGTGCTCATCTACTAAGAGACAGAACTGTCTGTCTCTTAGGGAGAGCAGTGGTGACCATGTCCACCAAACCCATCGTCCTGATCCACGGCCTGTGGCTCACCCCGCACAGCTGGCAGCCCTGGATCGACCGATACAGCGCCCAGGGCCACACCGTCCATGCCCCGGCATGGCCCGGCATCTCCGAACTGCACGAGCCAGTCGACCGTGACCGGGTTCCTGCTGGCTTGGGCGTTCGGGAGATCGCCGACCACTACGAGCGCTTCGTGCGCACGTTGGGCGAGGAGCCCATCATCATCGGCCACTCTTTCGGCGGCCTGGTCACACAGATTCTCCTCGATCGCGGTCTTGCGGCCGCAGGCGTTGCCGTGCACCCCGCTCCGGCCAGGGGTGTCCTGCGTCTTCCGCTGTCCACCCTGCGCGCCAGCTGGCCGGTCCTTGGCAATCCCGCCAACCTCCGCCGCACCGTCGAGCTGACCGACCGCCAATTCCACTATGCCTTCGCCAACACCGTCACCCCGGAGCAGGCCGTCGCCGAGCGCGCCCGCTGGGCTGTGCCCGGCGTGGGCAGGCCCCTGTTCCAAGCCGGATTCGCCAACTTCACCCCCGCCGACCGTGCGGCCACCGCCGTCCGATTCGACAACTGTGAGCGTGCACCACTCTTGCTGGTGGGTGGGACAGCCGACCACATCGTGCCGGCAGCGGTCGTCCGTGAGACCCACCGCCGCTATCGACGCTCCAAGGCGCTCACTGACTACAAGGAGTATGCAGGCCGCGACCACGGCACTGGCCTCCACGCAGGCTGGGAGACTGTTGCGGACGATGTCTTGGACTGGGCCCTGCAGATGCGACGCCCCGCCCACACTTCCTGAACCGCGCGTTGCGGCCCACCAGCGCCTGACCGACGACCACATGAACTGCCGCGACCTCCAGGGTCAGTCGATCAGCGAGAACACGGTGGCCTTGCCCGCCGTATTCAGTACAGGTCCCACTCCTCCTCGCCTCCGCGGGCGGGGGCCAAGGTGTGCCAGGCCTTCCTCGGGGCGGCCCTCGTCGAGACACAGCTTGGACGGCCTATGGAGGACCCAGTCGTCTGCGGCCTGAACGCGTACGAGGTGCGCCGCTATGTCAGCTGGTGTCGGCACATCACTCTGGGCATGACCGCCCAGGCCGTCCTGACCCCAATCGCAGGGCAACTCCAGGACAACTCCGGGACAACGGCGGTGCTGTCACGCTGCGTGCCTGCCGATGCCGGTCGCAGCACTTCCTTGTCTCCGTCGGAGCGCTGCGGGCCGGGCGAGCCGTCACTCGAAGGTAACTGACACCGCGGGTCAGTGCTCAGCTCAGGCGGTCTGGCACAGGCAGGCCCCAGCGTCCTGATGTCGTTTCCTTTGAATTCATTTCTTGATCAGCCGGTCACCGTCCGCTTCTGTGCGTTTCCGCCACAGCATACGGGTGATTCGCATAGGAAGCTTCGATTGCCGAGGTTGACGCATGCCTGCAGTCTTGGCTGTCGTAGTTCGTGATACGCATAGCTGCTACGCCAGCCAGCTCAGCACGTTCGGGGACAGGGATCAGGATTTCTGCGACTGACTGATCATACCGTTCAGCAGGTCCGCTCGACGGAAGCGATATCTGCGGGTGCACGGTGCCTGGTGCTTCCTCCTGTCGTTGATAGACAGGGAGAGAGGGGTAGTGGGTCCCTGCGTCTTGGGGGAGAAGTTTTGTTGCGTAGTAGGACAAGCCTTGCACTATTGCGCCCGCGCCACCTGCGACTGGGCCGAGTATGCCGACACCGGAGGCGCCGTATATGGCTGCTCCGGCAATATTAGCCATCCCGCCGCCAGCCTTGTAATAGTTGGGCTTTGGGTGCACATGGTCCGGATCCCAGTATATTCGAAGATAGCGGTGCGCTTCGTCGACAACTTGCTTAAGGCCCACCATTCCGCCTAACGCGACCCCGGTTCCATAGACTTTGAGGTTCTTTGTGATGGTGCCAGCACCCTGAAGAACGTAAGGAAGACCTTCTAGGCTCGCTTCAAAAATCCTTTGGCCGTAGGAGTTATTGCCCATACCAATCTCCGTTCCGTGCGGTAAGTCGATATCTGCGTCAAGTTTCCCATGGGGATATGAAGAGTGCGCTGATCAAGGGTGATTCCTTAACGAACCTCATACGCCCAAGAGGCAGTTTTGATGCTTTTAATACTATTGGATCATGTTTGGGGCTGCTGTGGCTGGAGTGGCGGCCTCTCACATGCCGCGGTCTGGACCGTACCAAGGTCGGGTGCGGTCGTCAGCGGACATCGGAAGGCGTCGAAGCCGACGAGGACGGTGATCTCGGTGGCGATCTCGTCGGTGAGTTCCAGCGAGCGCGGGGTGTGCGGCATGGTAAGGGCCGTGTCGGCGATCACAACCGCGTCGCGGGCGTCGGTCTTCGCCTCGCCCGGGTACAGGTCGGCGATCCGCCGCATCGACAGCCGGGCAGACTGGCAGTCAGACAGGCGACCTTGCAGCCGGCCTCCCGGGCCACCGCCAGCGGCAAGGCGCCGATCGAGCGCACCTGGACCAGTCCAACTCCCCGCATGCGCCGAGTTTGATTGATCCGGAGGTGGTGTCACCGGTCCCGGAGGCATCGACGGACCGCTGATGAGGGGCTTGAGCACCGGGGTGAGTCGTTTTCATCCTGAATGGCTGCAGTTCGGTGACTGTGCCCACCCGCCCACCGGTCGGACAGCGACACAGCCGGGCTCCATAGGACCTGGTGCCTGTCCTCGCCCCAGGAGTGGTCCGCATAATTTTTCTGCCCCGGACAGAACCGTCCGAGCCTCCAAGCCGTAGTACGAGGTGGATGCCGAGTGATCCATTGGGGACTGCGCGTACGCCGCACCCATGAATTCTCCATCTCAGTCAGCCTCTCTCCAGAAAGAGATTACATAGTTGAAGCGCAGTAACCGCTTTGGTATGGCCGTCGCAAGCACCGTTGCTGCTGTCGGGATCATCGGGTTCGGCACAGGATCCGTCTCAGCGGTAATGCACACGGACCCTTACCTCGTGGAACACTAGATGTCACCTACGTGGTGTGCTGCGATGGCGGTTTATTGTCACGCATGCCGTTTGATCTGGCCCATGTGAACTGCGGCTCTGTAGTTATTGCCGCAACAATGGAAGCGGCCGTTCTCCATGCTTCGAAGTGGCGAGTATCGAAGGGTGAGGGAGTGGCCGCTGCGCGCTCGCGCAGGGGTCTTCTTGGTGGAAAACCCATCCCCCAGAAGCTTCACCACACTGTCGGCACAATTGCCCCATCGCCCAGCCGGGCCCTTCAAGTAAACCTTTCCGCGAACGCTGCCGTAGTGTTATTTATGGGAGTTCCCCCTCCAGCTCTGCTCGTTATCGAATTCACAAAAACCTGAACAAGGATGACATGTAAATGGGCACGACTGTCACGCTCGGAAATGGCGCCACAGCGAATGAAGACAACGTAAAGGCAATCATGTCGGCCTTCAGGCAGGTTCACCCACCCTCCCTGATGTACCTCGCAGAAGCCGCCCAGGGAAACATAAATGTCACTAATATCCCCCTAGTGGATAGGCAGAATCTCCAGAGGGTCAACCTGCTGGGCGCTGACGGGCGAATGCACCAAATAGTTCGCGACGTCGCAGAATCGGCGTTGACATTCGACGACAACGCCAATTTAAGGCTTCGTGACCCACGAGCTCCGCAGTTGACAATCGCGGCGGTTGCCGGCGCAGCTACCGCTCACCCGGTGCCCTCGAATCCGGGCCGAGCTGGAGAATCATCCACTACTACCGCACAGCTGGATCATTCGACATCCCAGGGTCACCGCCGATCCAGGCCATGATCTCGCTCACTGAGCTCTGTCAGTGTGGCCACTGATCGGGTGGGTGGCTGGTGTTCCGCAGCGCATGAAGCTCCTGTGCCGTTGAGGGAGGTGTTTCGACGTCTCAACTCATCAGCGCAGGAGCCTTGTTGGTTTCCTGGGTCCTGCTCGACGGAACGCCTGCCGCGTGCGACGGCGACGGCGACAGCCGGGCCGGCTTCGCCCACCAGCACCGCCGCCACGGCGTGACCGTGCAGGTCACCGCCGATCCCGCGGGCAGCCTGCCGTGGACCTCGCCCGCCTTGCCCGGCCGCACCCGCGACCCGACCACAGCCCGCGCCCACCGCATCATCCGGATCTGTGAACGCCAGAGCATGCCCGCCCCGCCGACCGCGTCCCCATCGGCGCCGGCTCCCGGGTCAGCACACCCACCAGACGCTCAGACGCCTTCCGTACCAGGACCTCACCGCGACCCAGCCGACGATCAACCGGGGGCCCTGCCAGCGCCACGAGCACCCTCGAACGAAGCGTCGCGCGACGGAAGCCCTGCGACGGCTTCCGCAGCGCCCACCGCAGCCCCACCACATGAACGTCACCGCCCCCGCCGCCCTCACCCCGGAGAGACAACGCTCGAAGAGAGCCACTGAACTCCGGCCAGCGCGTGCCGCTGTCCAGACGTCACCGTGTTCGTCGCCGTGTGCGTCCTCGTGCTGCTCGGCATCATCAGTGTCGCCGCAGAGGAGCAGCTCGGCCAGGGGCCGTCTGCCTCCGGTCCGGCCTCAGCGGCGCCGCACCCGAGCACCGACGCCTCGCCGCCCGTCACCCCGTCGGCCTCGGCTTCGCCGTTTCGTGCTGTCACCCCTCCCCCACCGACACAGCGCCCGGGACGCCCGCCTCGGCATCGGAGGACAGGCCGCTGATGATGCTGCGTTCGGTGTTGGGCGCCGGTGCGCTGCTCGCTGCCGCCATCACAGGTGCGCTCGCCCTGCGCCGGACGCTGCAGCTGCGCCGCCGCCAGCCGGGCGAGACGATCGCCGTCGCCCCGAGAACCTCTCCCGCGGAGGCAAAGTCGGCTGCGGCCGCCGAGCCGGCCAGTACCACTTGCCTGGACACGCGATCCGGTACCTCGTGGACAACGGCGCCAAGTGGTAACCGATGCTGGCCGGCTTCCCCCCGTAGGACCGAATGGCTGCGCAACGCTGTGGCCCGCGATGCTCGGGCCTGTGGTCAGGCCTGGGGACCTCATGGTTGGGACTCACCTCATGACCGGTCACCGAACCGCCAACCGCGCTCCCTCGCACTCCCCGGCCTCGCTCGATCGCGAACCGGGCACTGCCCGACTGCGCCGATGCCCTGGCGCAGGAGAGGGAGCAGTGGATTTGAACTCGCACACAGCTGCATCCGTAGCACTGACGAGCTTCCGGATGAACCTGCCAGTCCCGTAACCGCAGGTTTCCACAGGAGCGGCAGGCCCAGGGCGGCTCCCTTTTAACCTCATCACCACAAGCAAAGGAGCGACAATGATAGATTATCCGCAATTCATAATGGAGTTCGAATTCGAAAGGGATTCCCAAAATAGACCCCTCATACCAGGCCGAACCCGCGATAGCGGTCTCTCGCAGATCCTGCTCGCCGCACGGGTCGACGATCAAGGTCGCGCCAGGAGAACACTTGACGAAGAGCGGGCGAATGCCCTTGCTCAGCGAAGTTTTTCCGTAGTGAGATATGGGACGCAATATGCTCTGGCGCGCGAAACGAGGACGGAAGGTGAGTTCAGACGGGATGGGCAGGATATCGCGGTCGCGGCCATCGTGCGCGATTACGAGTTCGAAACAGATCGTCACGGGCGCCCCATACTGCCAGCCCAAAGCGTAATTATCAACAATATAAAATTTGGAGAGATCCTACACAGGACGCGCGCCATCGGGGGATCCCGACCTGCTGGTGAGCTGGGTCCTGCGACGGCTCAGGCCTTGAAGAGCAAGAGATTTGATGTCTGGGACAACGTCGGTGGCGCGAGGGCGTTGTCGCCGCACACGCCTACGAACGCAACGCAGGTCACCCATGCCGTAGGTCCGGCGAGCTCCTCCTTGTCCGGATCCCGGCCCTCTGCTTCGGCTGGGACCGCGCCTTCCGGCCCTTCCTCCTCGCAATCCGCCCCCATAGTCCCGGCGCAGAAGTCCCGCCCGGCGCCGACGCCGGGCGCCGGCCCATCCGGGCACGCTCCCGCGTCCCGGTCCGCCCCGACTGCCCCTGCCATCGCAACTGGGCGATCGGCTATGCCCAATCGCGCCGAACTTACCGCCGAAGCCCTTCGGTTGCTAAAGGGGTACATTCAGCAATACAAGATAGAGCCGATTGCGGCTTCGGTCTTTTCCAAGAACAATGGAAAATCCTCTAATTATCTTCGCGATCAAAAGACGGAAAATACAGGGGCATGGAATGAGCTGACCCCGCGCGAGCAGCTTGAGTTCCACGTCATGTCGTCCTTGAACGGAGGGCATCTCATGAGTGCGGAACGGGTTGCTGCTGAGGTCAAGCGGTTGGAGCAGCGGGTTGAGGGGGTCGAAGCTGGAGTTCATGAGATCTCTCGCATGATGTATGGCCCCGTGGCGTCTATACCAGACCTTCGTCCCCAGTTGATGTCTCCGCGGGTTCCGTATGGTTCGATCGAGCAGCACAGGGCTGCGGAACGGGCTGCTGCGGCGGCACTAGCCGCTGCAGAGCCTGTGCCTGGTCAGCCTGTGCCCGGTCAGCCTGTGCCCGGTCAGCCCGTGCCCGGTCAGCCCGTAGCGGCTCCTAGGCGGCGATAGCTGAGATTGTCCGACCGCCCGCATTAGCGACGGCGAGGCAGTGGAAGCCTGGTGGCGTCAGTCCGAGGTGGTGGCGTCAGCCACGGTGTGTTCGCAGATCCAGAGCGACGGACGGTCGTCTGATGCTGGCCGTGAACGTCTCAGCCGTCGCTGAGGCAGGACAGTAGCTGGGGCCCGGGTTCAGGGGGATCCATATGGACGGCTGACCAGAGGCCGCTACGCTCGTTGGCCACGAACGGCTCAGCCGGAACAGCGCATAGCAGGGTGAGCAGCTACATTCCCGGTGAAAGGGACGGGTGATTCCGGTGCAATTGATCAAGGGCGGTGTTCATCGGCTCCAGCTGACAGCCCCTGAAGCCCCTGGCGATCTACGGCAGGCGGCTCTGTTCCTGGGTGCGCTGGATGACCTCTACGAAAAATGCGTCGTGCTCACCCTCCTTGCCCAGGTGTCGGGTGAGGAAGATGTTGATGCGAGGAGCAAGCTCATAGCGCAGTCCCGGACGGCGGCGACGGCCGAACGTCCGCGTATCGAGCGGTTCCACAGTGGATCGCTGGCAGTGATCTTGGTGGCGGGGTCAGCCGCTCGTGCAGCTCTCGGGCTGTTCAGCGTCGCACTCACCAATGTAGAGAAGCTCTGGACGCTCCCCGGAAGAATCAGAGTGGCCAACGCTAAGGCGGAGATGGAGATTGCTCAGGCGGGTGCTGCGAAGGTTGAGGCCGACAAGGCACGTGTCGAGGCAGAAACGGCCATCGAAAAGATCAAGGATGGTCATACCGGGGCAGCCGTGGACTTTGCGCTGGTAGGGCGAAGGCTGGCGTTGGCTGACCTCGCCGCGCAGCTGGCGGAGCTCGTCCTGCCAGAGATCGACGAGGCCTTGGAGAGGCTTCGAGGCGTATCTGGTGGTCGGCTGGATGTAGAAGCCGTCCCAGACGACTTCGCACGGGACTGGCCGACGGAACCAAGCAGCCGCCCCGCCGCCGACGGAGACGACATTTCGTCGACCGTCCGCTGGTGAAGGCTATGAGCCTTCGTGCAGTCCCGGGATGCTTGTCTCGGGAACCACGTCGGCAGCGCTCCGGCTGAATGAGCGGGGCCGCACCACGCACAGAGCGCCCAGCCGGTACCCGGCGAAGGTCCCGACCACGACGGTCGCCCAGCCGTACCAGCCCAGGGCGGCGCCCAGCGGGGCGGGGTATGAGCACTCAGTAACGTCTCCACCGCACGGAGCCCAGGGGCTCGCCGGTGCCGGGCCAGGGTGGCCCCACAAAGAGGTCAACTGCGTCGCTGCTGCCCTATGCCACCGACGCGGCCACGCCGGGCTGCGGCGCGTAGCACCGGGCGTACGCAGGGCTGGTCAGGGTCAGGCCTGGCGCCAGGAACGCAGCCTCTCGGCGATGCTGTACGAATCCAGGCGCAGTTCCCGGATGTCGTAAATCAGCTCCCGCCAGAGCTCGAACTTCGTGTCCACGCGTTCCCCGCAAGCCTCGAGATAGGCGATGGCGACGCCGTATCCATACACCTCATTGCGGGCCGGAAGCGGCCGCAGCAGCACGCACTCCTCCAGCATGACGGCAGCCCGCCAGAACGCGTCGGGATCGTGCTGATCATGCCGGGGCGGGTCGACCCGGTGGCGCTGAGCCATGCCGACAAGCACAGAAAAGTCGTTGACGGTCAGGTCGTCCCGGAGGATTTCTTCCTGGCGCTCGAGGAACCACCGGTAGTCGACGTACACGACGGGAGGCACAGGTCAGGCCGCCCGGCGGCCGCTGTGTGCGACGGACGGAAGCCCGCCGAACTCGGCATCGAAGGCATCCATGACGCCGGGCTCGCTGATCGCGCGGCGGAAAGCAGCGGTCGCCGTCTGCAAGGCCCGCTCTTGTTCCTTCTCCCCCGCCAGCTTGGCGAGGTAGGCCTTCACAGACAGGCCCTCGGCAGCGGCGAGGCCCTGCAGGGTGTCCCTGGTGTTCGTATCGACCTTCACAGTGGTTTCAGCCATACCCGAAGTATTCCGCACGGTATACGCGCCGCGCTACCCACACACTTGCGAGTGCCACGCGCCGCTTGCCCGTCAGTGGACCATGCGGCCGTGACCATCCTCTCGGCTTTCACGAGCAGGCCCTGCCCTGCGAGGGCTGCACGCTCACACAGCCGGCCGACCGCTTCTGCCCGCAGCCCTCGCAGGGCAGGGCCTGGCGCTCGGGTTCGTTGGGATCCGAACGAACGGCTGATCATCAGCTGCTAGCACGCGCGCTTCGATGTACTGCTCGCCCCCCGCCCCTGACATCTCCGGGCAAAGCCATGACGGTCCCGCACGCCTCGTCTCATGGGGATCAACGGGTGTAGGAGCCCAGGAGTACACCGGCGAACGCCCCGGCGAGAAGCAGCGGGCCGAACGGGATCCTGGTCTTCCGGCTGCCCCGGCCCGTGACGATGAGGACGATGCCGTACAGAGCGCCCAGCAGGTACCCGGCGAACGTCCCGACCACGACGATCGCCCAGCCGTACCAGCCCAGGACAGCGCCCAGGACGAGGGCGAGCTTGACGTCGCCGAACCCGAAGCCCTTGCTGAGCAGGAAGAGCACTAAGTAGCAGGCGCCCACGATGAGGGAGCCGAGCAGCGCGGACGTCCAGCTGCCGCCGGCACTGGGCAGCATCGCGGCAACGCCGAGCAGGGCGAGCGCGGCCGCAGCGAGTGGCAGGGTGAGCACGTCCGGCAGTCGGTGCGCCGTGAAGTCGACGGCGGCGAGCAGCACGCCGGCCGGGGCGAGCAGCAGCCAGACCACCAGTTCGGGGCGGGCACCAGTGGTGGTGGCAAGAAGAACGCACACCGCGGTCGTGGCGAAGGCGACGGCGAGGGCGCTCGGCCCGAAAGTGTCCCCCGCGGCGCAGCGGGCACGCCCCAGCCAGCCGCGCCCCGTCCCGGTGAGGGGATGGCCAGCCGGGCATGCCGACCGCCAGGGTTCCTCGGGCGTCACGGAGAATCTGTACGCGGGTCGGGGTATGAGCACGCCCGCGCCACCGCCCCACAGGGCGGTAGCCGTGATGATCAGTAACGTCTCCACCGGACGGAGCCTAGGGGCCCGCCGGTGCCGAGCCAGGACCGCGCTACCCAGAAGTCAACTGCGTCGCTGCCTGCCTCGCGCCACGGACGCGGCCAGCCGGGCTGCGGCGCGAGGCACCGGGCGCACGCAGCGTCAGTCAGGGTCAGGCCTGGCGCCAGGAACGCAGCCTCTCGGCGATGCCGCACGAGTCCAACCGCAGCTCCCGGATGTCGTAGATCAGCTCCCGCCAGGGCTCGAACTTCGTGTCCACGCGTTCCCCGCAGGCCTCTAGGTAGGCGATGGCGACGCCGTATCCGTACACCTCATTGCGGGCCGGGAGCGGGCGCAGCAGGCACGCACTCCTCCAGCATGAGGCAGCCCGCCAGAAGGGCGTCGGGACCGTCAAACGGGCTTTCTTCCTCTCCGCGTTCGCCGCCCTGGGCGACCCCGCGTCCCGGATCTACTACGACAAGAAGATTGCCCAGGGCAAGCACCACACCCAGGCCCTGCTCTGCCTCGCCAGACGCAGGGCCGGGGTCCTGTTCGCCATGCTCAGAGACGGCACCTTCTACGAACCTCGGACAACTGGAACGAGGTGAGGCAACCAGCCTGCCTGCGAACCGAGATCGCGCAGGCCATGACGGCAGTCCCTACATGTCGTGAACCTCCACGGAGAAACCCTCCGCAAGGACGGAGTTCAGGTGCTCCGCATGGGCACCCAGCCATTGGCGCGCGTCAGAGAACTTCGCCGTCAGTTCGACGAGCACGTAGTCCTCGGCGCCATCAGTCGACCCATCACAGACACAGCAACGGAGACGCTGACTCACCGCACCCGTCCACTCCGGTCCGTCCCCGCTCGCTGCCACCGTCTCATCATCTACCTGCACAAGCACATCGTTCCAGACGCCCTCGATCGGCACTTCCTAGACGGTCGAGCAGTCCAGGAGTCGCCCGTCGGTGGTGCCAATGAGCAGTCGGCTGGGTTCGGTAACGGTCAGCGCAGTCGCCACGACGGGTACTCCGGCAACAGTCAGGTGCTGACGCCAGCGGACTTTGCCGTCATGGAGATCGAGTCCGACGATCTCGCCGTCGTCGTACGTTACATAGACGGTCTCCACGTCGTGGTCGAGGTCCGTGGCCTGCGGTCTGTCCGAAAGACCCAAGTAGGCTCCTTACTGGCCACCATGCGCCGTACGACGAACGAGCCG
The DNA here is from genome assembly GCF_030815485.1 of Streptomyces rishiriensis. Taxonomy (NCBI): domain Bacteria; kingdom Bacillati; phylum Actinomycetota; class Actinomycetes; order Kitasatosporales; family Streptomycetaceae; genus Streptomyces; species Streptomyces rishiriensis. The sequence goes on from NZ_JAUSWV010000001.1 coordinate 416,870, forward strand.
CCGGGCTGCAACCCGTGGCCGTGGTAGACAGTGCCGGCATAAGTCAAATCACAGTCGGCGGTCTCCACGCCGGGGCCGGCGAAGTGTGTCTCACCTGGTTTTCAGGAGAGTAGGGACACAAATGATCGACCTCCGCCCGCCTCGGCTCACGCGGACGTTCGGCAACCGGTATGGACCTCAGGTCCGCTGCCGCAAGCCAGGCCTCACCTGGTCCAGGCTGTTGCCCGTCCTGCGTTGAAATGGTTTCCCGAAAGTAGATCCGGCTGCCACGCCGGATGCGCAACCTGCTCCGCTCCCCGTTCCGCCCAGCGGGTGCGAGGGCAGGCAGGCCGTCAGCACATCGCACCAGGGAGACCGCGTCGGCGGGAGTGTGTTGATCTAGCTGCGCCCCGTCCTGGAGCGCGAGCCGGACCACGGCCTGAGCACGCTTCTCCCACGGAGGCCGCACCAGACCAACCCAGGCTGATCGCTCATCTGCGGCGATGACAATGTCACGGCCGCCGCCATCGTTGTCCCGGACAGCCCACTGCCGTTGCCCCGAGGGCAGCCAGGACTCCAGCTGGACCCCGTCGAGCGTCGCCACGATCCTGCCGTCGGGCAACTCTTCAACCGCGCGGACGTTGCGTCGCGGGTCCCAGTTCGTACTCAGACCGGAAACCGTCTGGCGGGCGTCCTCTCGACGATCGGTTCGCGGGGCCGCTACCCGTGGTCCGGCCAAGTCATATCCGGTGATCGACCGGGATGGTACGACCGTCCAGTCGAGCCGATGCACCACCGCGACGTGCCCTTCGTGCCACGCGTCTTTGTCCTGCCAGTCGTCAGGCGGCGCTATTAGCACGCCTAGTTCCTGTTCGCTGCGCCATTCCAAGCCCAGGACTTGGCAGCCGAGTTCGTGCTCGATGAGCGACGTGGCGCTGCCCGTCTCCAGGTCCAGAAGGAGCGATTCCCCTTCGAAGAAGTAGCCGCCGTCGTAGTTGCCCGTGCCGACTGCAAGGAGGGGGAGCCTGGGGTGGAAAGCCATGGCGTGTACGGGATAGCGCGTACGGAGAAGCGCTCGGCAGGTCAGATCATCGATGCCGTAGACACCAACAGGCGCAGTGCTGCCGAAGTCGTGCCCGCCCGCCACTGCCACGTGCGTGCCTGCTACTGCTAGCAGACCGCGGCCCGCGTCATCGACGGCGAGGACAGGATCACCGACCTCGGTGAAGGGACGGTCACCGAGGATTCGGTCGATGCGGAACGAGATGGTCATGGCGGTGATCTTCTCAGCGGCCAGAATCTGCGTGAAGCCACGAACCTCGAGAAGCCGAACAGACTGGATCACCCAGCACCCCACGGAGGCCCGCCTCAGCTCAGTAGGTTCGCCTCCGACATCCAGCCCAAGCGCCCACGCGACGACGACCACGCCTGACCCTCCCCCCTCTTTGGAGAGCTCTGCCATGCCCGGACTCCGATCCGACCTGCCGGCCTCCGACCGGATCACCTTCCCCTACACCCCCTCCCCCACTGCCTGCCAGCGCCGCCCCGCCCTCTTCTCCCACGAGACGACCAGCACACCGGCAGCACAGACCGACATCGAGCAGGCCAAGCAGCTGTGCTCCGGCTTCCCGATCGCGGCAGGCGCCCAAATGGGCACTGGCCCACCCCACTCAGGCACGCCTCGGTGTGTGGGCAGGCACCACCGCCCGCGAACGCACCCAGCTGCGCCAGCGCCTGGCCGACCGGCTCGGCACCGACTGGGTGACCGTCGTCGCCGACCGCGAAGACCGGCGCCGCGAGCAGCGCCAGGCCGCCCGCTACGCCCCGCTCACCGTCCGCGAAGCCCGCATCGTCCGCCTGCACCGCGACGTCAACGGACCCCTGCCACGGCGGCCGCGGAAGCTCACGCCGGACGACCAGCGGCGCAACATGCACCGGCCAGGAAGGCGGGATGACCATGAACCACAGCGGCATAGCGGTCACTCTGGACGGCTTCCTGTACGAGGAGGCCGTGCGCGGCGATCGGTGTGAGGCCACTGCCCGCTTCCGCCTTGTCGTCTCCCACACCGACGAAGTGGTGGACGAAATGGTCGTTGTTTGCACGGCCACCACCCCCGCGCTCGTGGCTGCCGTGCTGCACGAGCTGGCCCCCGGCGACCAGCTGCGCATCACCGGCTACCTCTGCCTGCCCTGCACACCGGATGAGCCGTTCTGGCTGGACGTCACCACGCTCGAAGTCCTATGGGCGGCGCCGCTCAACCGGCTTCCCTGCCGCATGCGGCAGGTCACCTGGCTGTGGGCGCTCGGCACCCCCACAGCCCACACTGCGCAGCAGATGCGTATCAGCCCCAGTACAGTCCGGGTCCACCTCTACCAGGCGCGTCAACGCCTCGCCGCCGATCCCATCCTGACTCAAATCGCTGGTCTCACGGAATCCTGACCACGCCTCCCCTGCAGCTCTCCGGCCCGGCCGCCGAGTTCGAAGTCGGACACGGGCCACGCCCTGGTTACCCACTCCCCCGAGGCGTACCCGTTGTAGTTCAGTTCCGCGCAGTTCGCCGCCCGGCGGTACCCGGAGTCCTGGAGCCCCGACTTGTAGCCGCAGCGCGATCCGCCGCGCAGTGGGACGGCTGGAAGTTCGTCGGAGCTGGAGCCCCAGGCCGAGCTGTTCCGGGACGGATGCGGCAATTGAGGGCGCCGTGAACGGACCTGAAGAGCCTGTATGGGCTTCTGACGGCCTATCGCCAGGTCCGGGGTCCGATCGTATTCCCTCCTCGGAGATCGGCCACTGGAGGCCCCATTCTGGGAGTCGCTTATGTGCTGATTGTTACGCTAGCCTCGTTTGTGATCAGTGGCGGCCAGGTGATCTAGGCTCATCTCGCCGGCGCAGCTCGGGGTATCTATTCGGCGCTTGCAGCGGCGAGATGGCCCTGTCCAACGAAGATCAGGGTCACGCCCGTTCTCCGCGACTCGGTCGAACCCTGACGGCTGCCGATGAGAGTCACCTAATCGGCGATCCTGCCGTTCCCGCAAAACAATCGGCCGCGGTCGCAGTGCTGACCCGCATGGTCGGTGGCGACGGCCAGGAGGCTGGACAAGAATCACCGCGCTGTGGCGGCAGGTTCAGCCCGCCGAACTCCTCGGGCGGCCTGTCAAAGAGATCGACGCCTATGACCTCGAGGTCCCCCACGAGATCACCTGGCGAAGCGTCAGGGGGCGGCCCAGCTACGTCGAACGTGACCACGACCTCGAGCTGCGGCGCCATAGCCGAGGCAGCCCGCGGCACCAGCCACCGGGTGATGCCGGTCGGCTCCTCATCCCTGGGCAAGACTCAAGCCTGCTAGGGAGCCGCGCATGCCTGCCAGACGACTGGCGGCTGTGGCACACCATCGATCCCGGGCGCCCCCAGGCGGTATCGCCGAACTCGACAGAGTCGGACCCAGGACCGCCGTCTGGCGCAACGAAGCCCACCACTACCTGCTGCACCCCGATCATGGTGAGCAGATAGCCGCCGCGCTGCGCACTCTCCTGGCAGGCACAACCCGCGCGCCCATTCTGGTCCTGGGCACCATTTGGCCAAGACCCGGCTACTTCGACGAGTTTGCTGACCACTCCCCCGTCGGCCAGGCCCGAACACGGCACGCTCCCCAGCCCCTGCCCGCCGCCCCAAGAACCCTGACCCGCACGGGCAGGCTCGCTACCTGCTGGCCGGACGTCCTCTAGGCCCGCGGCATTTACGCCTCGCGAAGTCGATCTGAGCAGCAAGTCGGACGACCCTCGCTTGGTCGCAGCTGCGTGCTCCGCCAAGGACTGCATGGTCACTCAGTACCTGGCGGCTGGCTTCGACCGAGTGCTGTGACCGGAAAGGTTCGCCGGATCGGGAGCGGACAAGCAGTTTGTTGGGCTGGGTGGCCTGTGCACCGGGCGTGGGAAGATCGCGCCTTGACTATCACCCTGCACGACTTCGACGGCGAGCACTCGCTAACACTCGCTGCTGGTGACCTGGCCGCCGATGCTGCAGTCGTTGCCGCCGGACACGAGCCGAATGGGTACTTCTGGGAAGGTCTTGTGCAGTTCGCCTGGCCGGATCTTGCTGAGCGCCTCGACTTCGACAGTGAGGGTGGCATGTTCTGTGCGCTCGGGAGCTCGGGTGACCTCGCGCAGCTCAAGACTGCCCTTGAGCCCGTGTTCTTGAGCCCCAGCGCCGTTCGCGAGATTGTTGCCCGTGCCGAGACGGCAGGCTTCGAGTTCGACGACTAATGCTGTCACCAGCAGGTCTGCCGGGGTTCAGGCCGCAAGCCGAAGTGGCCTGCCGCCCCAGCGGATGTGCTTCTGGCTGCGGATGCGGGAGCGTTCGCGTCGTTGGGCGGCGAGGACATCGGGGTGACGGGCGTTCTTGTTGCGCCACCGCAGATAGGCGTGCAATGCCCGGTTCTGGACGCTGTGATTGGGGTGGTTCGAGTTGGCGAGGGTGAACTGCTGTAGGGGCCCGAAGTGGGCCTCGATTGGGTTGGCCCAGGACGCGTAGGTCGGGGCGAAGCAGAGATCGATCCCTTTTTCCGGGCGGCCCAGCGGCGGATCCGCCAGTTCAGGTGCGCGGACAGGTTGTCGGGGATCACGTAGATCGGGGCGCCGTCCGGACGGGCCGCGCGGATCGACCGTAGGGCCGCCCAAGTGTGGTCCATGCCCTTGCGTCGGCGGACGACTCCCCAGAGTTGGTCATCGCCGACCGAGTAGCAGCCATGGAAGTAGGTGATGCCATGAGGGCGGCGGTATGTCGTCGGCCCATCACAGTGGCTTGTGCGCACGCCGGCACGCGCCACGCCACAGGCTAAGAGGCACACCGCTGAGATCATGGCCGTGGAAGGGCACCTAGATGAGCGCCGGAATGGTTCCGAGCCGCGACGCGGGCAGGTAACGAAGGCAGCCTGCTGGCAGCAGCCAGCGCGCTGGCCGACGGCGGTCGATTGAGGCAAGGCACTCCCCTGGTTCGACCAGGCTGCCGCTGTCGACGATGAGTACGCGCTCGCCGAGGCGGCCGAGGCCTTGCTGGACGCTGGCCGTGTAGTGGACGCCTCGTTCCTGAGGGAGCAGGCCGAGCGCGAAGGGCATGACTTGGCCAGCGAAGCCATCGCACGGGAGTTGGCAATCGCTGGCCGCCGCGACGGCACCCTTGCATGGCTGGCACTTCCGCTGGGCCGCCCATCAACATGCAGGGCAGCCACGGCGGACAAGTCTCTTGATGGAGCTCGGCCGGAGGAGTGATTACGGCGTAATCACTCGGGCGGCGAGGAAGCGGCAGTTCGTGCGCAAGTTGCCATACACGGTGTCCCGGCGGCGCTCCCTTCCCATCGGTCGTGGGAGTCGCCAGCGGTAGATCTCTTCGGACCCGGTCGGACAGCTGCCGTTGCTGCCTCGGCGCTGTCCTGTCTCAACGAAGTTGGTCGTCCTCGGGTGCTGACCTTCGTGGGCTGGATTGTGTGAGACGCGTGAGCCGGATTCGTTGAGACAACATGGCGGGTTTCGGGGTTGGTGGCGCCCTATCTCGATGTCCCGATGGTGTGGTTGATCGCGGAAGCGACGTCGTCAGCGACATGGGTGGGCCAGTAGGAGTCCTGGGTCCAGGCATGTCCGTTCGTCACCCATACGCTCCGAAGACCGAGCAGGTGGGCGCCCGCGATGTCAGCGTGCGGTGAATCGCCGATGACCCACGCGCCCCGCAGGGGGAGGCTGACGGTGGCGGCGGCCGCCTGGAAGATCTCCGGTTCCGGCTTCTTGTGGCCGACGCTTTCGGAGATGACCCAGCCCTGAACGAGCTGGTCGAGTCCGGTGTTACGGATCTTCGCTTCCTGCTGGACGGTGCGCCCATTGGTGACGATGACGCAACTCCAGCCGTGCGCCGGTGCCTTGCCCAGCGCCTCGCGGGTGGACTGCGCCAGGACGACTCGATCGGCGGCGCCAGTGTCGAGAAGGGCACGGATGGTCGTGGTCGGCACCACGCCCCGTACCGGTAGGTCAGAGCTGCCGCGACTTCCTGACGCGTCGTATAGCCGCCAGCATCGATAGCCATCACCCACGTGAGGTCCGAGGCAGGCAGGCCGTCTTGGGCGAGGAAGTCGACGACTGCGGCGCGGAAGGCCGCATCGCGGTCGACAAGGGTGTTGTCGAGGTCCATCAGCAGCAACGGCATGACCGGCACTAGATCACGGAAGCCGCTGCGAGGCAGGTCAGTTTCGGGCTGGCATCGGCACCAGGCCGACGAGCCGGATGCTGCGGATCGTTGACGCTCACCGCGCGACCAGCGAAGCGTGTGCACCGGAGCGACATCCTCGAACCGGCCCGTCACACAGTCCCACAGCGAACGCCGGCAGCTCCCGTGCACCGCGTCCACGTACGACAATTCGATGCACGGCCCGCCTGATCCACCCCAGCTGGTACCGCCACGCAGCACCCCGAGCCCACACCGCCGCGCGTCCAGGTTCGCTGAGACAGAAGCCCGAACGACTCGGTTCGCTGAGAAGGCGACTCGATGGAGTGAGACGTGACAGACGTCGGCAGTTGGTCCGCTGCTCTCTGGAATCGGGCCGAGGCTTGATTACGGCGTAATCACCAGTGCCCGGGGGAAGCGGCGGTCTGAGTGCTTACGCCGTAATCACTCGCGGGCTGGCAAGCGGGAGGGTCCGCGTTCTCAGGGCCCAACTATCGAGCGGACGGGTCCCCAGAGGACTGGGTTGGACATCGTGAACACTGCGGCCACCTCGTGATCCAAGTCCGGTCCGCTGCACTACGTCGGGCGGCGGAGGAAGGCATCGCGAGGAACCAGCAATAGCCCGAAGGCGGGCGCCAAATCCTTTCAGCAGGGGACCGGGTAGCAGCTCACCATGAACCCCCGACCACGCTTCACGTCCGCCGCGACCCGGTTCTGCGGTTGTCGGCGAGTGGCTGAGGCTTGGAGCCAAGGTTCGGGAGCGCTCGGCCCGAGGCTCGTGGGACGGCATTGAGCGCCGTACCGGGCGCTGCTGGCAGCCTCGCTCTGATTACGCCGTAATCACTCAGGCGGGCTAGCACCCTCTCCCCGATGTGGTGTTGGGCGGCCAGCGGGATCCGCCACACGTCATACGGTGTCAGCGAAAGGGGACGCCAGGACGACGGACGTCGTGGTGGCACAAGCTCGTGGAATAGCAGGGTCTGGGGACCTGCGAGGCAAGTGCTGCGTCGACGCTTCCAGGAAGGGAGCCGTGGCCAGCCCGGGGCATTGGCCGCACGCTGACATTGTGGCCGCTGCGCGCGAGTGGCGCTGGGCGGTGCTGCAGTTGGAGCGGGAGGCACGTGGTGTCGCTGGCGACGGCTTCGACTGGGTAGCTGCTGTACGGCGCGCGGACGAAGGCCGGGACCGCTTCTACGTCGCTGCCAGGGTCGGCCTGACCGTGGGCAGCGGCGACGTAGCCCAGGCGCGATGGCTCATCGCCCGTCAGTTGAACGCGTGATTGGCGAAGTTGCGGTTTGCCCGCACTCGTCTGCGGACGGCCAAGTTGGCTGGTGACGCGCGCAATGGCCAACTGGCGTGCTCCGTCACAAGAGAGGACAAAGGCCGGCCAGATGTTGTTTCACAGAGTGTGAATCCCGTGGGGTGAGGCACACTCTGATGCATGGCTCGCACAGCTCGTAGGTCGAAGGACCCGACAAAACCGCTGCTCAGACCCCCTGTGAGGGTTGGTCATCTCGATACGGCAGCGGTCGTCGGGCAGTTGCGCCAGTTGCATGAGGAGGCCGAGGACGAGGACATCGGTCGCATGCCGGCCGACGACGAACTGTTCGGTGCCCTTCTCTACCTTGAGGCTCACGCCGGCGCCCTGAAGAGCGTGGCCGCACGGCGTGCATCCGCACTCGACCGCACCCGGCTGTGGGAGTACCTGCGCCAGCAGGCGGATGTCCACCAGTCCCGAGCCGTTGACGATGCGCGGGCCGCAGGGGCGGAGTGGGCGGAACTTGCGTCCGCGCTTGCGGTCAACGCGCCGAGCGCTGCCTACAACAAGGCGCTGAGACTGCGTGCTGCTGCCCTGACCAATCCCGCAGACCCGGACCTGCCGGTACGCCGTACTCCTGAGGCGGTTCTGCTTGCCGAGCGACAGGCTGCGGCTCAAGCCGCGGCGGAACGCCGTGCGGAAGAGGAAGCCTCACGCCGGCATGCCTTGATGGCTCCTGTCGCGCATAGGCTCCTTGAGCACCGGGTCGTTCTGGATGACGACGATGACGTGACGTTCTGGCTGGACCAGATCGAGGCGGTACTCCCCCACTGCGAGACGCCCACCCAGTTCGTCAGCCTCGGTATCTACGTGGAGGCCGTGGTGCGTGAGCTGAGTAAGGCAGACCGCACGGCCCGGACGGCTGAGAAGGGTGAGGGTGCGCTTGCGGCGGTGGCAGCTGCCGCAGCACTGGTAGCCGGCGGCTGACGTCTCACTGTGTCGAGGCAGCTGAAAGTGATTACGTCGTAATCACTTTCAGCTGTAGGACCTACCCTTCCGCTCCCCCAATGCGCGGCTACCGGCGCGGGTGAGGCCCGTGGCGATCGGGGTAGCAAGGACCCATTCCGCTGCGATGAGTGAGGACGCTGGCCCGGGCCAGCCGCTGGACAACGGAGGCAGGCTCGGGGGGAGTGCTGTCTCAGGTCGACGTCTGCCCCGTGGGGAAGGCGTCCCAGAGCGCCTGCTCTTGAGCGGAGAGCCCGGTGCCAGTCAGGTGTGTGCGCCCCCGGTTTGTCGCCTCATCGGTCTGCTCTGTTCGGAGATGCGTGGCCGAGTGCGCAGGGTTCCGCGCGTCGTTTAAGCGGCGCTCAGACCTGGCACCGTCACCGAAGATTGGAGGGTGCTGCTGATTCCGAGCGCAGTTCCTGCCGCGGCCCTGGGCGCTGCGGCACGAGGGGCCAGGAGTGAGCCAGGGGTGCGAGGCCCGCCGACCTCGATGAGGAGGAGCCGGCGGCGAGTGGGCGAGGAGCCGCCAGGTGATTACGCCGTAATCACCCCGAGGGCAGCAGTGCGTCAAGTTGACGCACGTGGACGCGGTGTGTGATCTGCTTGTGTCCACAGCCGGAACATGGTTCTAGCCCTGCCGCCTGGCCGCGGAAATCCCATGGCTCTCGGCTGTCGAATCAGCCAAGGTGCAAGGAGTGAGCGCTGAAGAGAGTCCCGTAGAACACGGGAACCGGTGGATGCTGAACCTTCGCGGCATGAGCGTTACCAAGATCAGCGTGGACTTCCGGCTCGTGCTGGCCCTCGACTCGGACTGGGAAGTCGCACTGGAAGCATCCGTCAACCTCTCGCTCGGGACCGCCCACGCCAACCCGTCCGTGATCCTGAAACCGGAATCGCAGGACGTTGCAGCGGCCCTGACTCTGTTCGGAGCGAAGGTCCTGTCGGCGGTCGCGTTCAAGTCCGGCACCCCGCGTCTCGCTTTCGACACCGGCCACCACCTGACCTGTTCATCCGATATGCGCTTCGATGCGTGGCAGGTCACGGGCCCAACAGGGTGGCGCCATTGCTGCCTGGAGGCGACCTCGCCGTCTGGTCCGGCTCAGGAACGAGCGAGGCCTAGCCGCGGCACGCGATGCGGCAAGCACAAGACTTGCGGTCTGTTTCAACGAACCGAGTCCACGCGTCTCGCCCAATCCCGCCCACGAAGGTCAGCCGCATGCAGACGACCAATTTCGATGAGACAGGACACCGAGAGGGCCAGCGGCGAGCCAGGGGTGCGAGGCCCGTCGGCCTGATTGAGGAGCCCGCGGCCAGTGGGTGAGGAGCCGCGAAGTGATTACGCCGTAATCACCTGCGGGCGGGGGAGTGGTGACGGGGGAGTGATTGCGCCGCAATCACCTCGAGCGTAGTTCGTGCCGCGGCACTGGGCGCTGCGGCACGTTGGGGCCAGCGGCTGTCCACGGACAGTGGGACATCCAGGTGAGCGGACAGTTCAGGTCCTTGCTGGCGGACAGTTGATCTCCCTGTCCGGTATGACTATTCGATCCCTGATCGGCGGGTCGTGCGGCCTCTGGAAGGCCACGCTCGTGGAGTCTGTGTCAGCGCCGATGCCAGTGGTGGCTGGGATGCTGGCGGCATGATCCCTTGGAACCTGCTCGATCTCGGCAAGGCCCTGCGCGCCGGTTGGGCTGCCGACACCTGTTCGCCCGACGATCAAGCCGACTGGCAGCCAGGTAACCCGGCCTGGGGGCACTGTGACATCACGGCCTTGATCGTCCACGACGTCTTCGGCGGTGATCTCATGGTCGGCGAGGTGCACCTTGACGGGACCCAGCACGGCTTCCACTGGTGGAACCGGCTGGCCAGCGGGGTGGAACTCGACCTGACGCGCGAGCAGTTCCAGCGGGGCCAGACCGTCACCGCTGCCCGTGTCGTCGAGCGCCCGCCGGGCCCTCTGCCCCGTCGCTGGGAGGAGTACCTCCTGCTGCGTGAGCGCGTCATCAAGCACCTCGGTCATCTTCCGGAGCCCGTCTGAGGAGGCCGGGATCAGCCGGGCTGGTTCAGCGGGACGACGCCCTGTCCGCTGGTGGCCTGGATCAGCCGCAGTGAGGAGCCCTCGGTCAGGACGATGTGAGCGTGGTGCAGGAGCCGGTCGACGGCGGCGGTGGCCAGCGTCTTCGGCATGATCGAATCGAATCCTGACGGGTGGAGGTTCGAGGTCACGACCACGGACCGGCGTTCGTACATCGATCACACGGTAGAACGCCTCGGCGGCGGCCTGCCCGGACGGCAGCATGCCGATTGTCGTCGACGACGATGAGGTCGCATCGGGTGATCTTCGCGACGCCCCTGGAGACGGTGTTGTCCACGGTCGCCCGCCCCAGGTGGGCGGTGAGCGATTTCAAGGTAAACCAGGCGACCTTCATGCCCTGGTCGATCGCCTTGTTCGCCAGTGCCTCCGCCAGGTGGTTCTTGCCCGTGCCGCTGGGCCCGGCGACAGCCAAGTTCTCCGCCCTGGTGACCCATTCCAGCGTCATGAGCGCATGCTGGGTCGGGACGGGGATGGAGGATTCGGTCTCCTTCCAGGACTCGAAGGTCTTGCCGAAGGCAGCTGGGCGAGGCTGCGGTGGTTGCGGCGAGTCGCTTCGTCCCGGCCCCTATTTTCTGTCCCCAGGAGAATCCGCACGACCTCGGCCGGGTCCCAGCGTTGTGATCTCGCGGTCGCGAGACCCTCGGGAGCGGCTTTGCGCAGGTAGGGAAATCGCATCCGCGTGAGCACGGCTTCCAGCTCAGGTGGGATCGGCGGGGCGGCCGGCGGTGGAGGAACCGGTGCCGGGGCCCGCGCGGGAACGACTTCGGTCACTTCATCCGTGCAGGGCTGAGAGCCACAGCGGTACGCCCGCACCGAGTCACACACGTTGGCGAGCCAGGACACCTGAGACCGCCAGCGAATTGGACCAGTTCACTTGAGACGGGGGCCAGTTCCTCGGAGACGGGACACCGGAGGCTGAGCCTGCTCCGGCCCGGAGACCTGCCGTCTGTCTCAACGAACCCTGTCGTTGTGTCTCACCCAATCCAGTCCACGCAGGTTAGCGATGCGCAGACGACCAACTTCGTTGAGACAGAACACGTGGGGGCCAGCGGCGAGCCATGGGTGCGAGGCCCGCTGGCCTGGTTGAGGAGTCTGCGGCGTGAGGGCGAGGAGCCGCCAGGTGATTACGCCGTAATCACCTGCGGGCACAGCCGTCCGTGCATCAACTTGGTCTAGGTAACGTGTCGCTGAGGTAGATGATCTACGACGTTAGTATGGTGTCACCATGAGTACCCCAGCCACCTCCAGCGACCGCGAGAAGGTCGTCTCCAAACTGCCGGCACGACTCCGGCAGAAGCTCAAGATCAGAGCCGCGCAGCTCGGCGTCGAAATCCAAAGCGCCGTCGAACAGGGCATCAAAGACTGGTGCACCCTGGCCTCGACGCCCACGACCGTCGACACCGCAGGCGCGGACTCCTTCTCCACCTGGATTCCGGCCGCCCAATGGAAAGAGTTCCGCGAGAGCGCCGGAGACCGGGGCGTCTCCCTCATCCAGGGCCTGGCTCAGGCCGTCCAACTCTGGCTCGACACCAACCCCGCCCCCGGCGTCCGACGTCCCGCCATCACCCGCCGCATCGTGGTCTGCAACCAGAAAGGCGGCGTCGGCAAGACCGCCATCACGGCCGGACTCGGCGAAGCACTTGCCGAAGACGCCGACTCCCTGCATCCCGTGCGGGTAGCCAAGGCCCTCACCAAGGCTCTGCGTGCCAGCGAGATGGAAGGCGGCGAGGCCGCTCTCGAAGACGGAGCCCTCGACATCGAGAATCTGCCCGGGCCCGGACAGCGCGTCCTGCTCGTCGACTTCGACCCGCAGTGCCACCTCACCAACCAACTTGGCGCAAGCCCGCTGCCGCTCAACGGCGACAGCCTCACCAATCACATGGCTGGCGACCCCAAGGGCGACCTGCGCGACCTGATCGTCGCCGTCGACGACGAAAGCTTCGACGGCCGCCTCCACCTGCTGCCCGCGTGCAACGACGCCTTCCTCCTCGACGTGCGCCTGTCCGCCGTCCGCGCCCGCGAAGCCGCTCTCGAGCGGGCCCTCGCTCCGCTCGAGAGCGATTACGACGTAATCATCGTCGACTGCCCGCCAAGCCTCGGCCTCAGCATGGACGCCGCCGCCTACTACGGCCGCCGCCGTGACGCCGAGAATCCCGGACAGTCCGGAGCGCTCATCGTCGTTCAGGCCGAGGACAGTTCCGCCGACGCCTACGAGCTGCTCACCACCCAGATCGAAGACCTGCGCAACGACCTCCAGATCGACATCGACTACCTCGGCATCGTCGTCAACCTCTACGACTCCCGCCGTGGCTACATCGCGACGTCATCTCTCCAAGGATGGGTCGACATAAAGGATCCGAGGGTGGTCGGCCTCATCGGAGACCTCAAGGAACAGAAGGAGGCAGTCCGCGTGAAGAAGCCCCTGCTCTCTTACGCGCCCAAGTCGCAGCAGGCCGTCGGCATGCGCGCACTCGCCAGGGAGGTGCTGTGAGCAAGGCCGACCAGCTGGGCAGCGGCAGGTTCGGCGGAACCGTGCGCAACGTCAGCGCACGCCGCCAAGCCGTCGCCGCCGCCACAGGGGTCCCCACCGACGGAGTCGCCCCGCCAACCGAACTCCCCGTCCACCGCATCAGCCCGAACCCCGACAACCCCCGATCCAGCCTCGGTGACCTCACCGACCTGGCCGGCAGCCTCAAGACCCACGGCCAGAAGCAGGCCATCACGGTCATGAACCGGGACGCCTACATCAAGGCCAACCCGGACCGCGCAGCCGACCTCGAGCACGACATCACGCACGTGGTCATCGACGGCAGCAGCCGGCTTGCGGCCGCCCGCGAAGCGGGGCTTGCCACCCTCAAGGTCATGGTCAGTGACGAGCAAGGCGGCACCTCCGAAGAGCTCTTGGAGTCTGCCCTCGTCGCCAACATCCATCGCCAAGACCTCGAAGAACTCGACGAAGCGCGCGCTCTCCAGAGGCTCCTGGCCATCCACGGCAGTCAGCGCGCTCTCGCCAAACGCCTGCACCGCTCGCAGGGTTGGGTGTCTCAGCGCGTTGCCCTTCTCAACCTCACCCCCGAACTGCAGTCCAGGATCGGGCAGGAGCCTATCGACCTGCTGCGCGCCGTCGGCAACAAGCCCGCCGAGCAGCAGGAGGCTGCCCTGGCAGAGTTGAAGGCAGAACGGTCGCGCAAACAGCTCCGGGCAGCCGTCTCCCAGCCGGTACAGCGGGAGGCAGTTGAAGCGGCAGAGACAAACGAGAAGACCGAAGGCACGCCTGAGGGTGGCGCAGGCGATTACGGCGTAATCATTGACCGTGCAGGTGACAATTCCCCGGCAGCACCGGCAGCACCGGCAGCACCGGCAGCACCGGCAGCACCGGAAACATCCGCAGCACCGGCCGAAGCGGTCGCAGTGGAGCAGAGGGACGACGAGCCCGAATCGGAGCCGGAGCCGGAGCTGGAGCTGGAGCCCGAGCCGGACCAAGGTGTACCGGAACCGCGCAGCGCTCGAGCGGAACCGGCCACGAAGGCAGTAGAGAAGGAGGGCAGCCAGCCCCGCGCGTTGCCCTACGACGATCCGTGGTTCATCGCCATGCACCTCGAGCGGAAGATGGAGAAGCCTGCGTTCTTCGAATTGCTGCGCCATCTTGCCAAGGTCGGCCAGGAGCGCGACCCCGCGAAGTTCGCTGAGGTCATGGGGCAGTTGACCGTTGAGCGGACGAGCTGAGCCGCCGCAGGCGCCTCCTCTGAATTGGTGGTGGGAGGCGCCAAAGGTGTCGCAGTGTCGCCGGGCACATGAAAGCCTGATCGTTGTTCAGGAAGTCCGATGCGGCAGGGGAGTAGTGCGTGGCTGACGGCGGCATACTTCAGCTGACCCGGACGCACCGCGTTCTCATCGGCGTGGTCGTGGCCGGCGCCGTGGTCATCGCCGGCATCGGCTTCGCCGGTTCGTACGCGGCCGTCCGGGAACTGGCCCTCGAGAAGGGCTTCGGGAACTTCTCGTACGTGTTCCCGATCGGCATCGACGCGGGTATCTGCGTCCTGCTGGCCCTGGATCTGCTGCTGACCTGGATCCGCATCCCCTTCCCGCTGCTGCGGCAGACGGCGTGGCTGCTGACGGCGGCGACGATCGCCTTCAACGGCGCGGCGGCCTGGCCGGACCCGCTGGGCACGGGGATGCACGCGGTGATCCCGATCCTGTTCGTGGTGTCCGTCGAGGCCGCCCGGCACGCGATCGGCCGGATCGCGGACATCACGGCCGACAAGCACATGGAGGGCGTGCGGCTCACGCGCTGGCTGCTCTCCCCGCTGCCCACCTTCCTGCTCTGGCGGCGGATGAAGCTGTGGGAGCTGCGCTCCTACGAACAGGTGATCAAGCTGGAGCAGGAACGTCTCGTCTATCAGGCGAGGCTGCGTTCCCGCTTCGGTCGCGCCTGGCGCCGCAAGGCCCCGGTGGAGTCGCTGATGCCGCTGCGGCTGGCCCGTTACGGCGTTCCGCTGACGGAGACCGCCCCGGCGGGTCTGGCGGCAGCAGGCATCGAAGGCCTGCCCATCATCGTCACCGTCGAGCGGGCTCCGGCTCCCACCTCCGGCCAGCCCGAAGGCCCCGAGCTTGAGGCCACGCCAGTTCATGAGTCTGAGGCGACCGAACCGGCGAGTCTTGAGCGGCTCCCGGCGCCGGCTCCAGCCGCCGTGCCAGCGCGGGCAGTTGATCGGGAGAGGCTAGCCGAGGCTGACGCCGAGCGGTTCGCTGAGGCCTATCAGGCGTTTCTCACCCGGTTCCAGACCGAGCCGAGCGTTTCGCAGTGGGCCCTCTGGCTCCGGGATGCCTACGGCATCACCACGGGTGCAGGTGGTCCACTCTCCGAGGCGCAGCTGCTGCCTCTCCTGCAAGTCTTGCAGAATCGCTATGCGGCGCCTGTCCCGGAGCCCGCTGCCTCCGAGGGTCCGCCGCCGGCGGATCACTCAGCGGATCAGTGGTACGACTACTTCTTCAGCGCCTGGCGTGCCCACGCGCAGGAGCATGGCGCGTACCCCGACGCCGATGCCCTCGCAGCGTTCGTCTACGACCGGGACGCCATCACCGGTGACGGCGGCCGTCCCATCAGCGGCGGCGATCTGGCTGACTTCGTCACGAGCTTTCAGGAGCGCCAGGTCCGCAGCAGCGGGCCAGCAGGCGAAGAGCGAGTTGCCGGTCCTGGCGCGCAGGCGGCTCAGGCTTCTTCCGTCCAGGAGGAGCCCCCACTGACTTCTGCCGCTGCGGGCGGCGCCCAGGCGGCGAAAGAGAAGCACGGTTCCCGGGTGAGCACCGTCATCGATGATGTGGTGCCAGGACCGGAAGCTGTAACGGGGGAGCGCATCGTGCTTACTACGGTCGACCGCTACTACGTGGCGTGGATGGAGTACCAGACCGAGCACGGCAGCGAGCCGACAGACGAGCAACTGTCCGACTACCTTGCCGCGAAGGGCCTGCGTGGCCGCAGTGGAAGGCCGGTGAGCCCGTCAACGCTGCGCCGCTACTTCCTGCCGTCCCGCGTCTACAACGTCTGGGCTCAGCACCGGATGCGCAATGAGGAGCCCGCCGCAGACGTCGTTGTAGAGCAGTGCGCAGCCCGCGGAATCACGGCCCAGTACGGCAAGCCCGTCACCGCCGACTACATCGTGGACAACGCCGAAGATTTCGAACGACGCTGGCAGGCGCTCGCCCACCACGACCCCGACACGCAGAAGTAGGCGCGCGACCGTACGCTCGCTACACACAAGGGCCCCATCCCGCCACCACCAGTCTGCGCAGCGGAAGAACCCCTCGTGATGCTGACATTGCGCAGGCTTGCGATCATTGCGCACCCTTGAGCATCGAGCCTCAACCCACGGCTCTCCCCGACTCTGAGGAGCGCCCGCGCTCGCATCGCCTCGGACGCCGCTCTCACAGAGCTGAACCTCCCCCGGGACCATGCGCGTTCGGCGATCGGGGAGCTCACAAGGCTTCCTGAGCTGTCAACTAGGTGTTGCGGGGCAGAAGGTTGCTGACGCTGCCGGTGAGGTTTCAGGTCGTGGGGTCCCAGAGTCCTTCGGCCTTGCCGCGGGCGAGGTGGTCGGCGTAGACGCTGACCTTCCAGGTGATGACGGACCGGCACTCCTCCAGTGCCTGGATCTGTGCGTCGACGCGCCGCCGGTGGGCTTCGAGAAGCTGCAGGCGTTCCGCCTCGTTTCCCGGACCGTGCCGCACCAGCTCGGCGAACTGCTTGAGGTCGGCCAGCGGCATCCCGGATGCCCGTAGCTTGACGCAGATCAGCAGCCAGTCGACGTCGAGCGCGCCGTACCGTCGCCGGCCTCCGGAGGTTCGCTGGACCGGTCCGACGAGCAGTCCCTCGCGCTCGTAGAGGCGCAGCGTGTGGACGCTGAGCCCGGTCTGCTCGGCCACGTCGCCGATGCTCAGTGGTGTTGCAGGAGTCTCGGTGCTAGCCATGCGTCGCAGTCTAGGACTTGATCTAGACCTCGCTCTAGATCGTAGCTTCGACGGCATGACCAGCATTGATCAGCAGCCGCTCGGCTCGCCCTTCTCTCCCACCAGCACTGCCCAGGACGTCACCGCGGGCCTCGACCTGTCCGGCACGAACGCCGTGGTGACCGGGGGCTACTCCGGGCTCGGCTTGGAAACCACTTGTACCCTCGCGGCCGCCGGAGCCCGCGTCATCGTTCCGGCGCGCCGGCCTGACATCGCGCGGGCCGCACTCGCGAATGTGAAGGGCTGCGAGGTCATCCCCATGGACCTGACCGACCTCGCCAGCGTGCGGGCCGCCGCCGCACACATCCGCGACTCCCTGGCCAGGCTCGACCTGCTCATGGCCGTCGCCGGAGTCATGGCCACTCCCGAACGGCGCGTGGGACCAGGCTGGGAGGGCCAGCTCACCGCCAACCACTTCGGGCACTTCGCCCTCGCCTGCGAGCTCTACCCGCTCCTGGCCGCCGCCGACGGCGCACGCGTCGTGGTCAACAGCTCAGCCGGCCACACCCTGACCGACATCCGCTGGCGCGACCCGCACTTCCGCACCGGCTACGACAAGTGGCTGGCCTACGGCCAGGCCAAGACCGCCAACGCCCTCTTCGCCGTACACCTCGACACGCTCGGGCGCGGCGACGGCGTCCGGGCCTTCTCACTTCATCCAGGCAAGATCATCACCGGGCTGCAGCGGGAAATGGCACTCCAAGAACAGATCGACCGGGGGTGGGTGGACGAGCACGGCAACGTGATCGCCACCGACTTCAAGACCCCCTCCCAGGGCGCCGCCACCGGCCTGTGGGCCGCCACTTCCCTTCTCCTCGCCGACTGCGGCGGCCTCTACCTGGAGGACTGCGACATCGCCGGCATCTCCGCCCCCGAAGCGTCCATGGACGACGGCGGCGTCCGCGCCTACGCCATCGACCCCGATGCGGCCGCACGGCTGTGGGACCTGTCCATCGCCGCGACCGGCACCGCACCGATCACCCGATGACGTCGCCGCACCGCAACGCACCACTGACCTGTGGGCAGGCCTACGAACCCAGATGACCGGATCGGTCCTAACGGGCATAGGTCGCCTAGCCACCACAGACTCGCAAATTTCCTGAACTTAACAATCAGCGCAAAAGCGACCCTCAGAATGGGGCCTTGAGTGGCCGATCTCCGAGGGGCCGGTGCGATCGGACCTCAGGCCTCACGAAAGGCCGCCAGCGAGCCGCACAGGCCCTTCGGGTCACCCGGGGTGGCTCTCACTACCTCCGGAAGTGCTCAAATGGGCTCACCACTGACCGTGAGTCAGTGTCGAGAAGTCAAGGTCGCTTGGCACAGGCCCCCAACAGCAGCGGCTCGGAGACTGGCGACGTGGAAACTCGCAGCCGTCGCAGTGATGACATTCGGGAAGCCATCCCTCTGTATCCATCCTCACTGATCGCGTGCGCTCCCTCGTACTTCGCACGCTCGAGGTACGCCCGCGCGGCCCCGAAGCGCGGCCCACAGATGCGAGGGCCGGGAACACATGACGCGCGTTCGCTGAGCGCTGGCGACCGAGTCGCATCGCCGGTGCGTGAGGCCGACGCGCATTCTTTGTACGGCCCTCCAGCAGAACTCTGTTGCTGGTGGACGCCGGAATCCATGAGACAGGTCACCGATGCCACGGCAGTCGACGACACGGTCGGGAACGGCCCACTGGCCAAAGACGGTTCCGCGAAGTGGCTCGGCAGCGTGGTACCAGGGGCCTTCGCCGGCCCCTGGACCCCGCTGCCCCGCCACATTCCGGCGCGAATCCGTTTCGTCGTGGTGCCCGCTGTGCGCGCCGGAAAGCGGCGGGGACGCGTGAGTGGAGCTGTGCTGGTCGGGCACCTGCTCATGCAGGGGGGAGGACCAGCTTTGCTCGGTGGTGGTTCGCAGGCGTGAGTCAGGAGTGCGTCGCGACGTTATCGAGTTCGGTCGCGACGTGATGCCGTCAGGGGCTCGAACGAAGCTTGTGGGGAAACAGTCCACGCCCGTTGTGCTGGCGCGAGGGCGGCGGGCCTTAGGTCAAAGGAAGAGAGGCCGCACACCAAACGGCAGTTGACCTGCATAAATGCCTTCACCTCCCAAGATCGAGGGAACTGGCAGGCAGTTCGGTCGACAGTGGAGCGAGATCACCTGAGCGGAGTGCCCAGATCTCCCAGTCGTGACACACGGTCCGAGGGTCGTGCCAGCACGACCCAGGAACCCGGCATGACGATTGAGGGATCTGCCACCGCGACTCAAGGGTCCGGGTACCACGATCCTGCAGCAGCACCAGATTGACGTGACGTACATGAGTCGCCCACTTCCACCACTTGAGTGGACGACGCGAGCCATGGACTGATTGTTAACGGGCGCGGACGACAGGCGTGGTTGATTGACTCCCTGCTCATGTACGTTAAGTTCATCTGGTCGGCCTACCAGCCGTCCTTCATGAACCAAACCGTCAACGCCCATGCGCGGAGGGCCCCTTGGGAGCAGTACGCAGACTGGTTGACGCCGACACAGGTGAGCCGGTCCCCTATGCGCCGTACGCCTTCTCTGGCAGGCACACGCAGGTCGACAAAGCCCGCGTCGCAGCAATCACCGAGTCGAAGGCGTTCACGCCCAGCCAGAAGTTCCTCGTCCTGTGGTGGATCGGTGTCTCACCTGAGGGCATGGAGCCACTGAGAGCCACGGGAGCGGACATCGCCAAGCAGGTGGGCATGTCCACGGACGCTGTCGGGAAGATCAACAGGAAGCTGGCCAAGCACCGCATCCTCATCGTCCGGGGACGCATCGGCAACTACAACTTCTACCGAATCAGCCCCTACATTGCTTTCCATGGCACGGGGGTTGAGCAACGTGAAGCCGTAAAGACGTGCAACCCGCCCGACATCCCCGGATTCGACGACAAGACCCTTGCACGGTGGGAGGCCCAGTGACCAAGGATGACAAGCAGACAAACCTGGAGCTGCTCGAGGCCACCGCCGGGATGACGGCCAACCAGCGTCTGGTCGTCATGCTTTACGCCCTGCACCCGACCGACCGGTCCGGTGCGGTCCTCGAAACCGCCGCCAAGCTGGCCAAGCTCGTCGGCATGGCCGCACCCGTCTTCTCGCGGACCCGTAAGCAGGTCATCGAAGCCGGCTGGCTTGAGGAAACCGAGCGCATCGGACACATCAAGTACTACCGGATCGACCCCAAGCGACTCGGCGAGAACGTCGTCGTTCCCCTCCGCCGCGCAACCTGAGACGTCCAGCCGACCGCCCCTCATTGACGTGGCGTACATGAGGGGCGGCTGGCTGGACGCCCATCATGACTTTCGGGTAACCGACTGTGTTCCACCGGCCCCCGGCAGACGCGGCCGAGTCACGACGAAAGAGGCCTCGCCGCTGCCTCGTTCACCTTTGGCTCTGCGAGCACGAGTGGCCACCGCCGGAGGATGCGGACACAGTGCGGATCCGCACCCATGACCTGTGCTCCCAGGTCCAAGAGGCCCTGTTGTGCACAGGTGTTTCCTGACCGCGCAGCTGATCTCGTCCACCCCTATCCGCGCGTCGGCCAGGGCGCGACGTAGGCGACACGGGTGACCGGGGCGGCCATGGGCCCGGAAGGCGCTGAGGCGGATCTCGACGGTTCGGCGGGCTTGCTGTCTCCAGAGTGGCCCTCAAGCCGTTGGAGTGCGAAACGGCGCGGTGGCAGCACCTGGCTTACGAATGGAGTGTTTCCGCGGACGCGGCGTCGGATGGTGCTGCCGGGCCGTACCAGTGCTGTAGCGCCTGGTGGAGCCCGTCGGCGTGGTGGTGACCGGCAGTACGCAGCCAGGCAGTGTGCCCGTCCGGCCGCAGGAGGATGGCATGGAGTTCGGGATGGTCGGGGCATGCCGCGGTGACGAGGTCCACTCGGTTTGCCCATCCTGCGGCCGACTCGCGGATGGCACTTCCTCCGGTCAGGTCGAGCAGCAGGCCGCGTCCCGATGCGAGCAGCTCGGCCAGGCGTGTACGGCCGTCGCCCGTGGTCAGAGCGAGATCGGGCGCCAGGCGGCCCAGCCAGGGGTGGTCGGTGTCGGGACGCATCGGGTATCGGGTGTCCAGCCCGGTGATGGTCTCGGCGAAGGCGCGGTTTCCTGCAGGGTGGCCAGCAACGCGGGCCAGCAGGTCGGTTAGCGGCTTAAGCTGATCGTTGGCGTCGCCGAGCAGCACCTGGGCCTGTGTGTTGGCCAGCACGTGTGCGCCGGCGGTGTGGCGTTCGGCGTGGTAAGTGTCGAGCAGGTGTGCCGGTGCAGTGCCGCGGACGGTGGCGGCTAGTTTCCAGCCGAGGTTGAAGGCGTCGTCCAGGGCGACATTGACGCCGATCGCCCCGGCCGGCGGGTGGATGTGCGCGGCGTCCCCGGCCAGGATGACCCTGCCCTGGGTGTATTCGGCTGCCTGCCGGGCGGCGTTGCCGAAGCGGGTCAGCCAGCGTGCAGCTCGCAGCTCGACGTGGCGGCCGAGTGCGTCGTCTACAGCGGTTTGGAGCAGGCCTAGGGTGACTGGGGCGTTCTTGTCTGCGGGGGGCTGCCGGTCGGAGGTGATGATCCTGACGTAGCCAGGGCGGGGTATGACGAATACAGTCCCGCCGGGGCCGGTGGTTGTGCCGAACGGCAACGTCTCGGGAGCGGCGAGTTCCACGTCGCCGAGCAAGGAGAACTGGGTCGCCTCGGTGCCGGGGAAGGCGAAGCCGGCCTGTTTACGGACGGTGCTGCGGCCGCCGTCGCAACCGACGAGGTACGCGGCCCGGACGCGATACTCGCCATCGCTGGTGGTGACAGTGGCTGTGACGGACTCGGAATCCTGTTCCAAGGCGCGCAGTTCGTGTCCGCGCCGGATGTCAGCTCCCCGGCCGAGAGCGTGCTCCTCAAGGAGTTCTTCGACTCTGGTTTGCGGGATGCCCAGCGAGTACGGATGGTCGGTATGCGTGCCCGCGAGGGTGAGTGTCACCGGCAGGCCGGAGAACGCGGCGTGGGGCACTTGCCAGCCCTCGTCGACAAGCCTCGCAGAGAGATCGCGCCGTGCCAGCAGGTCCAGGGCGCGGGCGTTGAGGTTGAAGCCCCGGCAGAAGTCCGGCCGCTGCGCGTGGCGTTCGACAATGACGGTGTCGACGCCGGCGAGCCGCAGCTCGCTGGCGAGTAACAACCCGGCCGGACCGGCTCCCACGATCAGCACGTCGGTCATCGGGTGCTTCCTTTCCGGTCTGGGGGAGTGGACCAGGTCCATCCCTGTTCGGTTCGTTCGACCTCGGGCCAGACCAGGCTGCCGTCGCGGATCTCGGCGATGGTCCGCTGCGTCCAGGCCAGCTCGCCCTCCCACGCGTGCAACGCGCACTCGGCTTCGATCATGAACAACCGGGGGACTGCACCAGAGCCGACCGTGTCGGCCAGCACCCTTTTCGTCTCATCGATCCGCTGGGCCAGGTGTCCTGCCCGTTCGGCCAGTGCCTCTGCTGCCCTGTCCGGACCGAGTGCGCCGAGGTAGGACACCGCGGCCATGAACTTCGGGTATTCCGCGACGGGCATGCGGAGGAGTTCGTCGATCCAGCGGATGAACTCGTTTTGGCCCAACTCGGTTGTCGTGTACACCGTTCGCTCCGGTCGCCTGCCATCGCGCGCAGTCTCCACCGGCTCGATCCAGCCTTGCCGAACCAACGCCTCGACTGTGTCGTACAGAGACCCAGAGTTGACCTTGAAGCTGCTGTCCTTGTGCCGCTCCCGCAGGGTGGACGCCATCCCATACGGGTGCGTCGGCTCTTCTTGCAACAGGCCCAGCACTGCCAGCGCCAGTGTGTTGGAGATCTTTCGCTTCGCCATCTGTATCACCGACCTCTAATAGTCGGGAGCGACTATACGGAATCGGCTACTGAAGGCAAGTCAGTGGGTTCGCGCGCGGGTCGGCGGCGACACCACCTCCCGCAAGGACAGGCACGGCGGCCGGCCAATCACCGACGACTTGGCCACCGTCACCGTCCAGTTGGGAGACCCGCCATCCCCACTGACGGAGCCCGTCGCCGACCTGATACGGGCCTGCATCCAGTCCCGCCAGCACCTGCCCCTACGCCAGCAGCAGAAGTTCACAGTGGCTCTGTGCGGGCCGACAGCCCGGACAGCCGATGAACCCAGTCAGCTCCCAAGTCCATCTGCGTGAGATCGGAGTCCCACCACAGCGCGGCAGGACCTCCGCAATCCGACAGCTCACCCTCCAAGCCCCGGCCCCGTCATCGCGAAGGCACTCGGCTATCACGACAAGGCCACCACCCGCCTGGTCACCGAGGCGGCGGAACCTGGAGCCGATACGCCCCCGGCGGCCACTGAGGAGTGTGTCGTCCCTGATGGGGCCGCGCGTCTGTCAGGTTTGTCCGATAGGGTCCGCATCGCAGCCAGCCCCGGAAGGACTCTCACATGACAACGTTTGACGAGCTCGCGGCCTGGGTCGGCACCGCCGAGTTCCTCGACCGCTGGCTCTGGTAGTTGCGCGCGGCCGCCACGATTCCCAAGCGATCCCTCACCGTGCTCAGTGCGCCGAGCTGCTCGCGAATACGCGACACCGCGACATGCGAGCCCACCAGTCCCGAGGCCGTACCAGTTTGGCCGCAGCGACTAAAGCGACTCAATGTCGGAGTTCTCCTGGTAGCGGGCACCTGCGGCGCTCCGGTCTAGTTCCGTTGCTTTTCACTGTGTGGGAAGGCGCCTGTTCTTGCCCGTCATGACCAGTGCGGCGAGTGTGCGCGCATGACCGGCTGGCTGCGCATGAACCTGGCTCCACTTATCAGCTCCCCTTGGAATCGATCATCTAGGCTGGCGCGGTGACTGATGGGCAGGAGCGGGTGCAGCCGTCGGGAGTGTGGGCCACGGCGGTGGGGGTGGCCAGGGTGCGGGCGCTGGAGACCGAGCGGGAGAACGCGCTGTTCCGCGACCCACTGGCACAGGCCTTCGCCACCGCCGGCGGTCTGTGGCCCGCCTCGCCGCCGCCGCCCGATGAGGAGGCCGCGCGCCGCCGCCGGCTGGCCGTGTCGTTCTCCATCGTCATCAGGACGAAGTTCCTCGACGACCTGTTGCAGCAGGCCTCCGCGTCCGGGGTCCGGCAGGTCGTGCTGCTCGGCGCCGGCATGGACAGCCGGGCCTTCCGGATGGACTGGCCCGAGGGCACCCGGCTGTTCGAGGTCGACACCGCCGCCCCACTGGACTTCAAGGCTTCGGTGCTGCGCCAGGAGCGGGCCGTCGCACGCTGCGAGCGGATCACCGTCGCGGTGGATCTGCGTGAGGACTGGCCAGGCGCGCTGGCCGCCGCAGGACACGACCCGGCGGTGCCGACCGTGTGGATCGCCGAAGGACTGCTGATCTATCTGCCCGAGGACGCGGTGGAACTGCTGCTGGCCCGGATCAGTGCGCAGTCGGCGGCGGGCAGTTGGATGGGGCTGACGTTGGGCTCGCGCCGCGTGATCGAGCGCTTCGGCGCGGACGCCGTCCCAGGATCGGCGGCGTCCATGTGGGTCTCGGAGATGCCCGACGACCCGGTGGGCTGGCTGGCCGGGCACGGCTGGGAGGCCGGCAGCCACACCCTGCGCGAGCGCGCTGCCACCTACGGCCGCCCGATCAGTACTCCGCCGCAGCACGAGGAGCGACCCGGCGGACTGATCTCGGCGGTCCGCCGCTAGAGCGCCTCCTCCCGTTTCCCCACCGAGGACGTAAGCACCTGACTGGTGTCAGTTCTCATCGACATTTTCCGGCCCTGTGATCACCAAGTGCTGCCCGGACTCGGTGATAAACGGTGTCGCACGTCAGTTACGAAGCCAGGAGGTCAAGAGAGTCTTCGGTTCACCTGAAGCGGCGGCGGCCTGTGCTCGGAACGTGGCTGCGCACGGCTTTTCCTGTGCGAAGTCCCGCCTGGTCGCACCTGTTTGGCCGCGGGGGAGAGGCATCCGGAGAGCAGCCTGATGCGAGGGGTGGAGATTCTCGTGCTGGCCCGTACTGGCAGCCTGCTGGCGAGCGCTCGGTGGGTAGTTGCTACGAGCCCGCAAAAGGGAGCCCAGTGCGCGAGAGGCAGGGGTTGGGCTTCTTTGGACCCTGTGTTCAGTCCCTATGTAAACATGCAGGTCACAAGCCTGTAGCGCTGCGATCAGGGACTGAAGGGACTCTGGCCTGGAATTATGAGTGCGTTCGGTATGTACGTACGCGCGGGCGCATGCACCAGCTACAGGTATGAAGGCTGGACCATAATTAGAGCTCTCAGTCCCTTCAGTCCCTCAGAGGTGGGGTAACCATGGTCTGACCTGGGGCAATGTTCAGGGACTGAGTTGAGGGACGGAAGGGCGTGACCCATGTTCAGTCCCCCCTGTCGGCTCCGGTCCACACGTGGAGGGTTGTGTCCGGTACTCCCCACCTCGGTCTGGACCGCGCGCGCGAGGTGCGGGTCACGGTCCCTCCAGACACTCACATTCCGGGCATTCCCACCACGGGTGTCCTGGATTTCCCTGCATGCAGAGTCTGAAGGGACCGTAGGGACCCGGAAGCTGATAGACCGCCACGCGGGGGAGCTGCTCACTTCCACCGGCTCCGGGTCCTAGACTCTCTTCGGAAACACAGTCCCTACAGTCCCTCCGGTCCCTGCTCCAGCAAACGGGACTTGCCCCAGGAGGCCGTCAGGGACTGAGAGAAGCAGACCTCGGCAAAAGGAAACAGACACGTGCCCGGCCCTGGTGTGAAGCGAGCGCCCGCAGCGACTGCGCGGCCGGCGACTCCCCGTGCCGTAGCCCGCTGGTGCGCCGCCCAAGGATGGCCGGTCCATCCGCTCGCCGCGGGCCGCAAGACCCCCGCTGCGAACTGCCAGGCCTGCAGGGATCACCACCACGCACCGGCCGACTGCCCCTGCCTCCCCGCCGGCCGGCCGTGCCACGGTTTTCACGCAGCGACCACCGACCTTGAGCGCATCAGCAGCTGGTGGTCCGGCGATTCGCCGTGGGGAGTTGGTGTCGCCTGCGGAAAAGCCAACCTCGTCGTGATCGACATCGACGCACACGCCGCGCCGGTCCCTGACCGAAACCGGCTGCTCCCCGGCATCCCCATTCACGACTCTGTCGACCTTCAGGGCCTGGCGTCCGGTTTCGACACGCTCGCGCTCCTCGCGGCGCTGCGTCGGCAGCCAAGCCCAGCTGAAGACGACAGCACCCTGCGCGTGCGAACCCCGTCCGGCGGTCTCCACGTCTGGTACCTCAATCCCCATCCAGCCATACGTTTTCGCTGTTCGACCGGATCCAGCGCCAAGACCGCCCTGGCCTGGCAGGTCGACGTACGGGCCGATGGCGGCTACATCGTCGCCCCCACCACCCGCACCACCCAGGGGACCTACCGGCCCGAGGGCACCTCCCGCCTGCCCGCCCCGCTGCCCGAATGGCTCGGCGAAGAACTCGTGAGGACCGGCCACATGATCCAGCGCCCCGCGGTCCGTTCCCGGCCCGTGGTTCCTCGCAGACGCAGCCACGGCACCAAGTCCGGTGGGCAGCGCGTGCTCGACCCTTTGCTCATGAATGTCGCCGAGTGCGCGGCAACACCTGAAGGCGCGGCCTTCACCGAAAAGCTGAACAAGGCCGCCTACACGGCCGGAGGACTCGCAGCGGCCGGACATCTCGACGAACACACCGCGCGTACCCTGCTGCTCGAAGCAGCTGCGGCTGCCCGTCCTTGGCAGAGCACCCGCAACGAACGCATCATCGACGACGCCCTCGCCGCCGGTTCCGCACGTCCGCTCCACCTCGAAGGACGCTCATGAGCAGCGCCGAACCACCGCGCTTCGACGCCAGCGCCGCCGCTCAGCAGATGCTGGACCTCGAACACGTATCCCATCCGTCGGCAGCGCTCCCCGCCCAGGCACACACCTCCCCGGTGGCCGCGCCCTCATGGGCGCAGCCGGCCTGCTTGCCCGGCACGCTCACCGACCGAGGCAACGCCAAGCTCTTTGTGAAGCTTTTCCGCGATCAGTTCCGCCACGTCGAAGGCCTGGGCTGGTTCTCATGGGACGGTTACCGCTGGAAGCGCACCGGGGGTGAAAAGGCGGCCCTGTGGGCCGCGGGGGAGATGGCCGAGGACATGCCGGACACCGATCCGCGCGGCTTGTTCAGTGACCGTGAACTCCACTTGCACAAGAAGCGGACCCTGTCCACGACCGGTATGAAGGCCCTCCTCACCCAGGCGAAGGCCTCCCCGGACCTTTCCGTCGACCCCGACACCCTCGACGGCGACCCGTATGCGCTGTGCACTCCCGCCGGCGTCGTCGACCTGAACACCGGGCAGCTGCGCAAGCCCGACCCCACGCGTGACTTCCACTCCCGCGCCACCAGCGTCGCCCCGCAGGCGATTCAGACCCCGCGCTGGCACCGCTTCTTGCACGACACCTTCGGCGACGACGCCGAAGGCCAGGAAATGATCGACTTCCTGCACCTGCTGCTGGGCTACTCCATCACCGGCGATGTCGGGGCCCAGGTCCTGCCGTTCCTGCACGGTCACGGCAAAAACGGCAAGAGCGTCCTGCTCGACACCATGATCCAGATTCTGGGCGACTACGCGGACGCTGCACCGCCCGGATTTCTCATGGACCGCGGGGCGTTCTCCGAGCACTCCACTGAACTCACCGAACTCCACGGCCGCCGGCTGATCGTCTGCAGCGAGCTCAAGCCCAACGACAAATTCGACGAAGCCCGCGTCCGGCTTCTGACCGGCGGAGACAAGATCAAAGCCCGCCGCATGCGGCAGGACTATTTCTCCTTCACCCCCACCCACCACCTCTGGCTGCTCGGCAACCACCGCCCCGAAGTCACCACCGGCGGCTTCGCCTTCTGGCGCCGCATCCGCCTGCTTCCTTTCGAGCGCACCGTCCCCGACCACCGCAAGATCGACAACCTGGCCTTCGAACTCGTCCGCGACGAAGGCCCCGGCATCCTGCAGTGGCTCATCGAAGGCGCCCGGCGCTATCTCGCCACCCGCGACAACCTCGAGGGCCCCGACCGCGTCCGCATCGCCACCACCGCCTATGCCAACACCGAAGACCACATTGGCCGCTTCCTCACCGAATGCTGCACCCGCGAACTCGACGCCCAACCCGACCTGCGCGTCGAACAAGGCCTCCTCTACACCGCCTACGCCTCCTGGTGCAGCGTCGGCGAAGGCATCCGCCCCGCCGGCGCCCGAGCCTTCGCCACTCGTGTCCGGCAGGAAGTCGGCCTCGCCTCACCCGCCGACATGATCAAATCCAACGGCCGCAAGTACTACCCCGGCCTCGCACTGCTGGACACACCGAGATGAACCGACTCCCACGCCGCGACAGCACCCAGACGCCCCTGCATACGCCTGCCTGTCAGGCCTACCATGAACCTGCGGGGCTGGTCTCGCCAGCGAAGAGCACACCACACCACGAGACGGACCGCCGTCCGGCCCGGCACACAGAGGAGGGGCAGCAGCCATGAGCTCGCTACTGACCGAAAGCGATCTCACCCACGAAGCACACGTGGTGTGGCTCGAAGACCCCGACAACCTCGACTATGTCCGTCAAGCCCTCGACAAGACCCCACGCCGGCGCAACAAACCCCGCTACGCCCGCGACGGCCGCATGGTCGGCTACGCCGAACTCGACGACTACGCCGAAGCCGATCCCGACAGCGGCCTCTACCGCCGCCGCGTCTTCTTCCTCCTCCCGCACGACCGCGACACCGAGCCCGAAGGCCTCTACCAAGAGGGCGCCCCCGGCGAAGCCGTCGATCCCCGCACCATCGACGTCAGGAAGGTCGGGGAGAAGACACGCCGTTCACAACAAGGCCCCGCCGCCATAACGGGCACCCGCACCTGACGAGCCTTCTCGGCAATGCCGGGTGCTCATGCCCGCCCCTCACCGACGACGGTAAGAAGATCGGGTTGTTCACCGTCCACCTGCTCCCGCGCAGGGTCCTCCTGCTGCATGCCTGCCTGCTGGCGCCCAGTCTGAAGAACCCCTGCTCTGGGCCGTAGTCTCGGACTGGATCCTGTGGAGCGTCCTGGCCGCGACCGTCCTCCCGGACCACCTCAACCGGGAGCAGCGACCAGGAGGGGCCCGGGGGCGGTCCTGCCCCGGCCCCTCGCGGTGCCTCCTGCGGATGGATTTGTCAGACGCGACAAGGTTCGACGAGTCCCCGTGGGAGGAGCCGGGACCCGGACGGAGCGCCTCGAAATGGTGGCAGCGCGCACGCCGGGCCGGGGTGTTCATTGCGCCGGCAGGGGACGTCAGTTGACGGTCAGGACGGCCGTGTTGTTCGTGAGGTCCGGATCGAAGTCGTTCTCGTACCCGCCGAACTCGCCGAACGAGGGGTGGATGCTCACGGCGCCGGTCGCACCGGGCACCACGGTGTCGACGCGCATGGAGAATGCGAACCGTGCGCTGGGTGTCCTCGAGCACCCAGTACGGCAGGCAGCAGTCGTAGCGCGGCGCGCCGGTCTGTCTCGGGTAGCAGCCGGTCGGCACGCTGGTGACCTTGGCGCCCGCAGGCATGATCAGCCGGACCACGGCGACCGGATCGCCGGAGCCGAGGTGCTCGATGATGCGGTCCGCTGCCGACTTCGAGATCCTGAACAGCGGGGCCAGCTGGCGCATGAACCCAAGCTTCCCAAGCTGATAGCCCGCGCTCCGTCGTCACGGGGCCGGCCGTCGCGGGTTGCTCCGGTCGACGGCGCAAGCCAGTAGCGTGGCTGAGGCCGGTGGGGGTGCAGCGAGGCATACGCGTGCGCAGTCGGTCGGCGCACCCGCCATCGTGGCTGACTGTCGTCGGCTGAGGCTCGTGCCACGCTCGTGCCAGATGCAGCGGTCAGCCGCGGTCAACGAGGGCGTCTGGCGATCGAGTTGCTGGGCATCTCACCAGTCATCGAAGCCCCAGGTCACCGGCACGACACCCCAGCCTCTCTCCTAAAGTGGTACTCCTGAAAACACCAGCGCTTTCTGAAGATGCGGTCGCTAGGCTCGGGCTCGTGAGCGCAGAAGCCCAAGTCATGGCGAATCACCGTGTCCACGTCGTACCTGTGGTTTTGGCTCTGGCCAATCCACCGTGGCAGCGCGACGTATGGCTCGACCCTTCGGAGTTCGAGAACATCGACCACGTCTTCCACACACTCTTCGATGACTTCTGTGACGCCGATGAGCCCGAGCGGTTTCTCGGCATCAGCTTGAGAACGGAGGAAGAGGTAACCCTCATGCGGGCCCTCGGCGTCGCGCTCAACGCTGCCGCCGCGGAGGCACCCCACGACACCGACGCTGAGTACCTTCAGGCATCAACCTGGCCCCAAGTCGTGGCCATCGCCGGACGCCTCGCTCAGGTCATGGTCTCGAACGACCTGCGCTTGCTGAGCTGTGGGCAGCAAGCGTGAGTGTCTAACTGCGTGACAACGCCGACGAACACCGGCGGACGACCACGAACGCCAGCGGACCATCAGCACATGTGAGAGCCGCACCACCCGAAGGCACCGCCCCCACCCAAGTTGCTTCGGGACGAAGAGGTCGTGGGTTCAAATCCCGCCACCCCGACAGCTAAACAGCAGATCAGAGGGCCCTTACCGAATCGGTAAGGGCCCTCTGGCGGCTGCGTGTCTAACTGCGTGACTATCGATTCCTGAGTGCTCGACTGCGTGACTACGACAGCTACGGCCGTCGCGGATCGGTGCCGAAGATACCGTCCATCGCGACCGCGCCGGTCTGGATGACGGGCCGGATCTGCTTCCGGAAGACCCCGACGCCAGGGGATCACCCCGAGGCGCACAGTGCTCAGACTCTCGACAGCCAGCAGCCGGTCGAACTGGGCGGGCAAGCATCAGCGAGGGATTCCCCGGCCAGGTCCGCAACACAGCTTCCGTCAGCACGAACACCGACTCCCGCCCCGGCTCGTACAAGAGGCTCTGCCGCTCAACGGTGGGTTGACAGGAATCATTGGGAATCAGTCACACCGTGGACCTCAACAAGATCATGTTACGAGCTCTAGGGTTGTTACTTATGCTCGCGGGGCATGCTGAGCGGAGGGTACTGGTTGCACTGGTTCGAGTGATCGCGGGTGGTGGACGTCAGAGTCCCGTCCATGATCGGACGCTGTGTCTTTGCAAACGGCTTGTGGGGTTGGCGCGCTAGTGATTAAGAGGCAGTCGATTTAATCTCTAGCGGGCGCAATGCCAGGGGGCATACATGACGAATATCAACGCATTCTCTAATCCTGAAAGCCATCTGATCGGGCTTTATAAGGATCAGGGCTCCGGTGCGTTTCTGTTTGCTATACCCAAGCCCGGCAAAAAGGGAGTCGATACTGCCACCAGCGCGGCCTTCGCCAGTTTCTACAGCATCCTCGACGCCAAAGAAAAGCTGCCAAAAGCATCAGCTTCGCTTAAGTATATCGGCTTCGTGGCGAGCAAGCACATAGCAGGAGCGGCCGTCGATATCCTCGTAGGGCAGCTACTCGATACCGCTCTCGCTGACACTCTTCGCACGCTTGGCGATGTGAGCCTCAGGGCTGCGACAGCGGAGCTTGAAGACGCCAACAACGAACCCACCAGGAAAGGTAAGGAACGTCATCGCATGCTCGCACAGGGACACCTTGGTGTGGTGTTTCAGGCGGCCCAACGCGAGCTTACGGCCCTAGAGAAGAAGCTACTTCCTTACACAGATCGAAGGGCTGAGGCGCACCGCAAGGCAACTCTTGTGGCAGCCGCGATTGCACTTATAAACCGCGACGCCGGCATGCAGGCAGCGGCTAAGTGGGCCGAGAAGGCGAAAACTCATTTTGAGCGATACGACAAGCTGAAAGGTGACACGGATAGGGAGGTCCTAGCCCGGATGGACCGGCAGGAGAGCAAGCTTCAGTCCAGTCGGGCACCCATCGTGCGACACCCAATCTACGTTGCCCCGATGGCTGGGGCCCCCTGGGTCTTGCGAAAGACCGCCCTCCGGGACCTCGAAAAGGCAAGACGCCCGATCCTCGTGCGGGTGACCAGGCTTGACGAAGAGCGATCGCATTTTGAGGTGCTCTATGGCGCCCTCCGGTCCTAACTCATTGCCACCGGCGTCGCTGTGCCGTCGGGTGCAGCGACGACCTGTACGTTCATGCCGTGCTTCCTGTGTTTCTGTCAGTAGTACGGTTCGTCTGCGGCGACCCGGTCGGTGGGGATCAGAGTGCCGTCCAGGATCACGAAGTCGTCCTCGCCCCGGCCTGTCAGGGCCTCACGCAGGCCGGGCGCCCAGGCGGCGAGGACGTCGACCGTCTCGTCCACGTACCGCCAAGCCGTCGCTTCGGAGACGCCGAACACTGCGCTGAGCAGGGCGAGCGTCTCGTTCTTCGCAGGTGGGCAAGGGCAAGCTGTGCCTGACGGGAACAGTCAACTTGCGCCAGCGCGTGCGGCGTTCACGCCTTCGGGCGTAGATGAGCCATGAGACGTGCTCGACCAACTCGTGCGGGACGTCGATCGTGGAAGCGCCTGACGATCCGCCGCGCGTTCCGGATCTTCCAGTTCGTCCCTCGGCGCCGCCCCTTTTTGCGGGCGCCAGCGGCATGCTGGTGGGCACTCCAGGTCCCGTCCGCCTCCCACCGGACGAACCGCTCAAAGACCGTCTGCCACGGCCCGAAGCGTTCCGGCAGGTCACGCCACGGAGCACCCGTCCGCAACCGCCACAACACCCCGTTGATCACCTGCCGGTGATCCCGCCACGGACGACCCCGCCCGTCAACACCCGGCAACAGCGGCGCCATCCGCTCCCACGCCGCATCCGTCAGCTCACCACGACCCACCACAAGATCAACTATCAGACAGGACCTAGGTGCTCGCGATCATGGACTCCCGGCGGCGGAGCCCAGATCGGGCCCTGCCCGGCGTGATCGGTGATCAGGTCGGCGGTTTCGTGCAGCGGGCAGGAGGCCAAGGCTTCGGCGTAGTCGCGTGCTGTCCGGTTCACGCAGATTTGCCGTGGCTTTGAACGAGTCTGTTGGCCCCACGGGAACGACTGGTCCGGGGCCGTGCACCGGGCGGTGGGTGTCGGATTTGAACCCACGGTGATACAGCTGCCACGACGGTTTTCAAGACTGTCACCGTGAGCGGGCCGCATCGCGGGCTCCAATGATGAGGGTTTGTACGTCCATGACCACATCACGGAGGCGTCCCTGCTGCACGCCTTCGCGTGCCATCCACTCATCAAGGCGGGGATGGAGGTATCTGACCGCCCACGGCCCGGGGCGCCTCAGCACTGAGCGGCTGACCGAGATCTCTTCCTGGATCTCCCGACGCAGCTCGTCTGTCCAACCCTGCTCGCGATCAACACTTCCCAGCGGAGCCTTCAGGGCGACCACGGCCTTGCCGAGGGGCTCTCGCAGATCCATGGGCTCTCCAATCTATGCATCCCGAACCAGGGCCGACGGTCGATCAGAGTCTTCGCCATGCCGGTTTGACGGCCTCTGGCGAGAGGATAGGCACGGGCTTCCAAGATCATGGAGTTCTCTACGCCCCGTGACCTGCCTGGAAGACCGTGCCTGCCGACGCATCATCGCTGATCCCACCTGCCCTTGACCAGCTCCGCGAGCGGCCCCAGGTTGCGCCAGGGGAGGTGCCGGGCCTGCTGGAACGGCTGGCCGATGTGCCAGATCCCCGCGACCCGCGCGGCTGTGCGGCACGCCTTGGCCGTTGTGCTCGCGCCGGCCGCGTGTGCGGTGTTGGCCGGGGCAACCTCACTGCTCGCGGTCGGCGAGTGGATCGTGGACGCACCACCGCAGGTGCTGGAACGGCTCGGCGTGCAGCCTGATCCGGTACTGCCGCGGCGGCTGGTGCCGGCGGAGGCGACGGTCCGCCGACTGCTGGCGCGCATCGACGGCGACGCGCTGGACCGGACCGCGGGCAGCTGGCTCGCCGACCGCCGCCCCGAGAGCTCCGGATTGCGCGGGCTGTCCGTGGACGGGTCGAGCCTTCGCGGCGCGGCAAAGGCCAGCGGGCGCAGGGTCCACCTGC
The DNA here is from genome assembly GCF_030815485.1 of Streptomyces rishiriensis. Lineage (NCBI taxonomy): Bacteria > Bacillati > Actinomycetota > Actinomycetes > Kitasatosporales > Streptomycetaceae > Streptomyces > Streptomyces rishiriensis. The sequence goes on from NZ_JAUSWV010000001.1 coordinate 450,927, forward strand.
TCGCCGCCCTGGAGCACACGTCCGGCTTGGTCGTGGCCCAGCTCGACGTGAGCGAGGAGACCGGCGAGACCACCTGCTTCCAGCCGCTGTTGGACACTGTCGCCGACCTGGCCGGAACCGTGGTCACCAGCGACCCGCTCCACACCCAGCGCGAGCATGCTGGCTACCTCCTGGGCCGCCGGGTCCACTACATCGCGATCGTCAAGGGCAACCAGAAGAAGCTGCGCAGGCAGCTCAAGTCCGCGCCCCGGAAGGACATTCTGCTCCAGAGCCGCACCCGGGACAGGGGCCACGGCCGCTTGGAGATCCGCCGGATCAAGGTTGCCGCTGTCAGTAACCTGCTCTTCCCCGGCGCCCGCCAAGCGGCCAGATCAAGCGCCGCCGCACCGACCGCAAGACTGGCAAGGTCACCATCGCCACCGTCTATGCAGTCACCAGCCTGACCGCCGAGCAGGCCATCCCGCCCCAGCTCGCGAAGCTGATCCGGGACCACTGGAAGATCGAGGCCCTGCACCACGTCCGCGACACCACCTTCACCGAGGACGCCTCGCAGCTGCGGACCGGGAACGCTCCCCGGGCCATGGCGACCTGGCGCAACCTCGCCATCGGCGCCCTCAGGCTGAGCGGTGTCAGGGTTCCGCGTGCTCTTTGCCGGTTGTAGTAGGTGCGGGAGGCCGGGTCGGCGTCATGCAGGCGAAGGCGGAGAGGAACATCGCGCGTTTGAGCTGCCGGTGAGCAGGTCGTCGAGGTCTGCCGCCCGAAACGAGCGGCCAACCGCGGCGGCCGCAAGACCGACATGCTCGACGCCATCCGGGCCGCCAGGGAGGCCCTGGCCACCGAGCATCTGATCCAGCCCCGCCTCCGTGGCGAACGCGAGGCACTGCGGGTGCTGCTTGCCACCCGTCACGGCGCGGTCCTCGCCTCCACCGCCGCGATCAACCAGCTCAAGGCTCTGATCGTCTCCGCGCCGGACGAGCTCCGCGCCGAACTGCGCAAGCTCAAGCGCCCCGCCCAGATCACCCACTGCGTTCACCTCCGCGACCGCCCGGCCCAGGACATCGAGCACCGGATGACGGCGCGGGCCATGCGTTGCACGGCGCAGCGCGTCCAGGCGTTGCAGGCCGAGGCCAAGGAACTCGAGAACGAGATCCTTGCCTTGGTCCGCCAACAGGCCCCCGAACTTCTCGACTTGTTCGGAGTTGGACCGATCACCGCCGCGCAGATCTTGGTCAGCTGGTCTCACCAGGGACGATTCCGCTCGGAAGCCGCCTTCGCCTCCTTCGCCGGCGTCTCACCGATCCCTGCCTCGTCCGGGCTGACCAACCGACACCGACTCAACCGCAGCGGCGACCGGCAGCTCAACCGGGCCATGCACACCATCACCCTCATCCGGGTGCGACTCGATCCCGCCACGAAGACGTACGTCGCACGCAAGATCGCCGAAGGGAAGACGGCCCGTGACGCGCAGCGATGCCTCAAGAGGGTGGTCTGCCGCCAGATCTTCAAGATCCTCGAACGTGCTGAGGGAAGCCAACTCATCGAGGCCGAACAACTCGCTCAAGCGGCTTGACACGACATAGCAGCCTCGGGGGGACGGGCTTTGCGGAGGCTGCCGATTTGATCTCGCTCGTGTGGATGGCGAGCGAGGTAGGTCTCGACGGTGGTGCGGATGTGGTCGTGCGACAGTGGCATGGATGTACCTCAGGGGGGCGCGGAGCGGGAGGTGTCGAGGCGGGGGGGGCGTTCGTGTCAGTTCAGCCGCATCCCCTCTGCAGGGACTTCCTCGATCGCGGCTGCGGAAGCGACAGGCAAGCCCCAGCGCTCCCGCGCGGTCTCGGCAGCGAGTCCCGCTTGCCGCGCTCCGGGCGGGCCCCATCCCAGCAGGGCGGCTGCCTGGGCCGGGGTGGCAAGCAGCCGTGCGAAGGGGTGGTCTGTGGCGGGGTCGACGGCCGTCGACCCTACGTCGGTCACCCGCGCGGCGAGGCGGAGCCGGGCGTTGGGCCCCACTCCGCTGTAAGCCTCTCCGGTCTCGTCGAGCACCCAGCCCAGTCGCACCGGATCGGTCAGTGTGAGCTGGGCTTCCTCGGCGGCTTCCCGGTGGAGGGTGTCCTCGGGCGTCCTGTCCGTCTCCTTTACGGTGCCGCCGGGCAGCATCGGCAGGGCACCCCGGGGACCAGGATCGGCAACGAGGACGACCCTGCCGTCGGGAACGAAGCACCACCCCCACGCTTGCTGCACGGGGAGCCGCTCGGGCACGGGGCCGCGGTTGAGGGGGCTGTCCCACAGGGGGCGGTAGCGGACGTGGACGTCATGGTGGTCTAGCGCCGGGACGTCGAGAATGTGCCGGCCGTCGGCGAGGTGCGCGGTGGCGGTGTTCCCCAGCCGGGCACGGTAGGCGGCGAGCATGATCTGCCCGTCCACGGAGCGCAGCCGCTGCACCGCGTCTCGGGTCTCGAAGAAGGCGAACTCAGACAGTTCCTCGCGCGGCAGGCAGATCGCCTCGACCTGGTCGGCGGTGAGGGTTCCCCCGTCGAAGACGTACCGGATCTCTCCGGGGCAGGGCATGCCGGGCCGGAGGTCGGCGTGGTGTGACGAGAGGGAGTGGACGGCGAGCACGCCCGTCAGGGGCAGGTTCGGCAGACCCAGTTCCTCGGTGATCTCGCGCCGGCAGGTGTCCAAGGGATGCTCGCCGGGTTCAACGACGCCTCCGGGCAGCAGCCACCTGTCGTCCTCGTGGTAGGTGGGGTGGACCAACAGAACGCGGCCGACCTGGTCGGTGATGATTGCGGCGGCGCCGAGCCACACCGCGTGACGGGTTGCGGCGTACTGCGCTGCTGACAGGGCGGACTGTGAGGCAACTTGTGCTGACGGGGGGAGGGAGGAGGACATGGCTCTGCCTTTCGGTGGGGCGGGTCATGCCTTGTCTACGACGCTGGGCGAAGCAGGCTTCGGGACGTTCGGGGTCGGGGCGTACTGGGCGGCCTGTGTGTCGAACATGGCGGCATATCGGCCACGTGCGGCGATGAGGTCGTCGTGCGTGCCGTGCTCGGCGAGGCGCCCGTGATTGAGGACGTAGATGTGGTCGGCATGCCGGACGCCGGACATGCGGTGGGTGACCAGAACGACGGCCCGGTGCGGGGCGGCGAGGCGGCGGATGCGGTCGAAGGCAGCGATCTCGGCTTCGGGGTCGAGCGCGGAGGTCGGCTCGTCGACAATGAGGACGCTGTCCGCCTGCGATGTTGAGCTGCGCCAGTGGGTGCGGGCTAGGCCCACCTTCTGCCATTCGCCGCCGGAGAGTTCGATGGCTCCGCGGAACATGCGGCCGAGCATGCTGTCCAGGCCGTTGGGGAGTTTGGCGGTGACGGATCCGGCTCCGGCGTAGTCGACGGACGTTTGCAGGTCATGCATCGAGGCGTCGTGGCCGGGGCGGCCGATGCGGATGTTCATCGCGGCGGTCACGGGCCAGCGCTGGAAGTCCTGGGTGAGAAGCGAGACGCGGTCGAAGACTTGAGAGCGCTCCAGCTCGCAGACGTCGAACTCGCCCCACTTCACCGACCCGGCGTGAGGGAGGAGTAGACCGGAGAGGATCTTCATCAAGGTGCTTTTGCCGGAGCCGTTCTCGCCCACCACGGCGATGACCGACCCCATGGGGAAGGTCAGCGTCACGTCGTCTAGGGCCGGTGTATCTCGGTCGGGATACCGGTAGGTGACGTGTTCCAGGGAGACCTGCTTGACCTGGGTGGGGACGGGACTGCCGGTCTGGGGGATGGCGCGTTGCGCAGCTTCGACCAGGAACTGCCCGTGGTCCCGGACGTAGAGGGACTCTTCGTGCAGTTGGTTGATGTTCATGACCAGGGCACCCAGGCTCGCTGACCCGGTCCGTACCGCGATCACGGCAGTGCCTGCGACGGCAAGGCTCATGTGCCCGGCCATGATCAGCCAGATCATGGTGCCGTAGGTGCCGGCCATTGCCAGTCCGGACAGTGCGGAGGCGACCCATTCGGTGACGGCCTTGCTGGAGGCCAGACGTTCCTGTTCCGATTCGGCGCTGGCGGCCATGCGCCGGTACCGGTCGAGGAGGAAGGGACCCACGGCGTGGATGCGAACTTCTAGTGAGGCGGTGCGTTCGGTGAGGAGGTTGCCGATGAGGCGGCTGGCCCGCAGGTGCTCGATCCAGCTCATCATCGACACGTAGCGTTCCTGGGCCACCCGCATGGCGCCCCACCCGCGGGGTGCGGCGATGACCAGCAGCATGGGCAGCAGCGCTGGATGCAGGACGGTGAGCACACCGGCCGTGGCGATCAGCGAGATACTGCTGTTCAGCGCGGAGACACAGGCGCCGATCATGCGGCGCGCGGAGGCGGGCCCGTACTGGGCGATGTCGATCAGACGACGGAAGTCCGGGTCGTCGATGGCTTCGAGTTCGACGGCGGTGGCCGCGGCCAGGTACTGGGTGGTGGCGATCCGCTCGACCTTTGGCTCCAGGCGGCCAGCCCGAGAGGTCGACCAGCCGGCCAGGGCGGAGTTGACGACGGCGACGCCGGCGGCGGCGAGCAGTCCCGGCAGCAAGGCGTGCAGCCGCTCGACAGCGTCTCCGCCCCCTAACAGCGCGTGCATGACCGCGTTGACGGCAAGCAGGCCGACCGCGGCGGCGATGCCCTGGCCGAGTTCGCTGATCGCCACTGCCACGAGGGCGCGGCGATCCGCGCTCCAGGCCATCCGCAGGGCAGCACCGACGAGTCTGGGCATCTGGCGCAGCGCTGATCGCATGGTCAAGTCCAGGCCCGCGTGCTCGTGTTGGGACCAGCCCATGTCGTAGCGCAACGGCCCGCCGAAGAGCTCGCGTTCTGCCTCGGACACCTGGGGCTCCGCCATGCGGACCTTGCCGAAGAATCGCTTCACTCGCTGCCTCCCTGCGTCGGCCAGTTCAGAGCCCGGTAGGACGGGCCGTGGGTGATCATGTGGAAGATGGCGTTGGTGTACGGGTGGCAGTCCGGCGGGGGCATCTCCATCGACACCCAGAACAAGCCCTCGTGCTTGTCCGGCTCGGCGTTGTGCGGCTCGCCCGCCCAGGACTGGGCGACGAAGACGGCGGTGACCCGGTCCGGGCCGTCGCCGGATTCGTGGTGGTGAATGAGGCCGCAGAACTCCTGTTGCTCGGCGCTGATGCGAACCCCCGTCTCTTCTTCCGCTTCGCGCCGCGCGGCGTGGTCGAGCGGTTCGCCGGCTTCCAGATGGCCACCAACGATGGTGAGTTGTCCCGGTGCGAGGGCGGCCTCCGGTTTGCGACGTACGCACAGGGCTGCGCCGTTCGAGCGGAGCAGGACTTGGGCCACGTCAGCGATCAGCAGGTGACGCGCGTCACTCACAGACGGCTCTCCTGTAGCAGGCGTTCGACGGTGCGCCGGCCGCGCGCGGTCACAAGCGGATCGCCGTGCCGGGGGCCGTAGGCGAGGGCGCTGGCGGCGTCAGCTGCTGCGAACGCTGTCAGCGCGTATTCCTCTGCCTCGGATAGAGGCCGGCCGTACCCCTCGAACAGGGCGGTCCGCAGTTCGGGATGGTCCGGCCACAGCGAGGTGGCGAGTTTGACGAAGTCGGTGACATGGGGGCCCGGTTCACTGCGTTCGAAGTCGATCAGGGTGCAGCGCTGGCCGTTCCAGAGCAGGTTGCGCTCCCAGAAGTCCCCGTGCCGCCACCCGGCCGGTAGCGGTCCGCAGCCGGGCAGCGCGTCCACCAGGTGCCGCAGCAGGTCGGCTTCCGTAGTGGACAGGTGGTCGCCGGCCTTGGCGAGGTGTTTGTCCAGGCCGGCCACTGTGTTCTCGACGACTGTGTCGGCTTCCGGCTGGACGAGGGGGCCGGTCATGGCGTCGTGGAAGCGGCGCAGGAGCTGCCCGGCTTGCCGGTGAGCCGTGCGGCGGCGCGCGGGTGACTCATCCTCCTTCAACGGCTCGCCGTCCACGGCGGTCAGGATGAGGGCGAGCAGCTCCGCGGAACGGTCGCGCAGCACCGGGGCATTGCCGTGACCGAGGTGAGGAACGGCCACCCGGTAGGCACGGGTCTCGCGCGTATACAGGACCGGTTTGGGCGCCACTTTCACGTAGTGGTAGCCGGTGGGTCCAGTCACCCTCCATACCTGGGAGTTGTCGCGGTCGTGCGAGGAGTCCCGCACATCGTCCAGGGGGCCCAGCACGCTCTCCACCCAGGCGTGGAGCGGGGAGGGAAGACGAGCGGAGTCCGTCATGCGAGGTACCTCGTATCCGGTCGTGATCCGTCGGCGAGCAGGGCGGCGCGGTCGGAGGCAAGGTGAAGGCTGGCGCCCGAGGAGGCAGTGGTGTTTTCGAACGCAGGATGAACGAGCGCAGGGCGGCGTACGGGATGCATGGGGGCTCCTCGGAGCGAGATGCGGACAGGTGATCGGGTAACGGCGAGTCTGCTGTCGCCGTAACGGGTGGAGGCGGGCGAAATCTAGAACCTGATTTCGAATAGCGGGCCCTCTCCTTCTGTGGCCGTGTGGGGCGGGCTGTGATGCTGTGTTCGATCACTCATGTGGGTTGCGGTACCTCCTGTGGGGGATTGCCGGGGGTCGCCTGGTCGGTCATGGCGTGGCGAGGTCTGGGCGGAGGGCGATTGTGTCGCGAAGGAGGCTGCGCTTGGAGTAGAAGGTGGGCTCGGCCGCCCAGCCGTGACCGGCGAGGTATTCGCAGAGCCAGCTGTCGATCCGCTGCTTGGTTGCCTCCAGATGGCCTGCGATAACGGTGAGTTGTTCTGGTGCCAGGTCCGTGTCGGGTCTGCGGTGCATGCACAGGGCAGTGCCGTTCGCAGGGGCAGGATCTGCGCCGCGTCCGCGCTCAGCGGGTGAGGAGTTCTCTTCAACGCCGTCCCTCCTGCATCAGTTGCTTGACGGTGGCCCGGTCGCGCATGCCCACAGGCCGGTCACGCAGGCGGAGCGTTGCCTGACCTGTCGTGTAGACGAAGTCACCGTGTCAGGCGTTATGCCCTGGCCTTGGGCCGTTTGCTCGGCTGGGTGAGGCAGGTGTCCGGTTCGCGCGGATCACCTCGTCACTGAGCCGTAGGGCTCGCAGCAGTTGGGCGCGATGCGGGGCGGGCAGGGCACCGCTGTCGAACGCGCAGGCGCGGACGAGTTTGCGGGCTGCCTGGGTCTCCTTGGCGGGCACCAGTTGAGTGAAGCGGGAGTTCGCCAGGCACTCGCGCGCGGCGTAGCCGTCGGCCGCGACGGTGCCTCTGCCGTGCAGTTCCTCGGCGATGTGATGTGCCGCAAGACTGTTGGGCTGGTCGTGGAGATCGAGGATGGTCAGGCCGAGCCGAGTGTCGAACACGGTCGTGCCGGGATCGGGCTGGCGTTGGACGTAGTTGTCCACCAGTTCGGAGAGCAGGGGCCCGACCGGGTGATGAGTGAGCTGATGGCACATCACCGCCAGGTAGGACGTGACGGCGTTTTCCCAGGGCTCGCCGGGTGTCGTCTGCGCCACGAGGCTGGCTGCGTCAGCCGGGTCGTGGCCGAGGGCCGCGACGACGGCGACCTGGCGGCCGTCGAGCATGCGCTGTCCGATGCCGTTGTGCTGTTCGATGTGGGCCAAGGCATCGTCCCAGCGGCCTGCGGTGGTCAGGGTGCGGGTGCCGTCGGCCAGGATCACCCGCCACAGCCAGGCGCGTACCTCGTGGCGGTCGCTGTCGCTGGTAGTCAGCCTGGCGGGTATGCGGATGCCCTCGACCTGGGCGTCTGTGCCGTCGCTGATGGCTTTGTAGAGCGTGAGCAGGCGGTGCCTGCCGTGCTCGGTGCTACCGGTTCGAGAGCCCGGATCGCGGTCATGGCCGGGAGTGGCTTGGCAGGAAGGTAGGCGGCGGCGTGCTGGTGGCACCACGTGCGTGCGAGATGGGGAAGCCCGATGTCGGAGGCGAGGAGAGCGGCCTGGTTGTAGACCGAGGACGCCAGGCCCGGGTCCTCTTTGGCCACCGCGAAGTCGGAGAGTTCGACCAGGGCGTTGACGCGTCGCGGGAGGGGCAGGCAGGTGGGGCGGAAGCGAGAAATGAGGGGGAAGCGCTGGGTTATGGGGCCGTGCGGGTCCATGAGGTCTCCCCAGGAAGTGAACGGCGAGGAGTACGGCGTGGGGTGCCCGCTGGCGGGCGGCGGACATCCCACGCTGATGGGCTACTGCCAGGTGACAAGGACGCGGTTCAGCGGGGTGTTGAGAAGGAAGACACCGGGCTGCGGCTCGATCGCAGGGCCGTCGAGCGGAAGGATCTCGAACGTTGCTTCACGGCCGCGGTAGGCGCGGTCCCAGGTGCGGATGGCGTCGGCGACCTTCGCGACCAGTTCCTCGCTGCCGGGTCCGTGGCCGATGACGCCGAACTCCCAGAGCTTGCCGCCCTCGGGAGTCTTCTTCTCGGAAGGGCGCCGGGCGAGGTAGGTGACCGCGCCCTTGTCCACGGCCGCCGTGGAGGACGGGTACGGGTCCTCGGTCAGCACGGTGCCCTTGGCGGTCGCAGGGAACAGCATACGGATCAGCCCGCAGGGCAGGGAGCAGGAGACGAACAGCTCCATCCACTCCGGGCTCTCCATGGCGCGGACCGTCATGCCGGTCCGCTCCTCGATGCGCGGCTCGTCCAGGACACCGGTGAGGGCGTCGGCGTCGATCTGCTGCCCGGCGGGAGCCTGGAGCCGTACGGTGCCGTCCGCGGTGAGCGGGACGATGCGCCGGTCGTCGTCGGCGATTCCGCGCCTGAGCGGCATGAAGGTGTTCATCTGCGAGCCGCACGACAGCCACCGCCCGTCGCGCTCCTTGTAGACGATGGAGCGCGAGACGCTGCCCTTGAGCCGCTGAGGGGTGACGAGCCGGCCGCCGGGGGCGAGTTGTGCGAGCCAGGCGTGCGGGATGCCGTGCGCGCCCACGGTGGCGATGATCCGGTCGTACGGTGCTCCCTCGGCGTGGCCGAGGGCTCCGTCGCGGGTCAGGGCCTCGACGTGGGTGAAGCCGGTGGCGGCGAGGTGTTCGCGGGCGCCCTGGACCAGGTCGTCATCGACGTCGAGGGTCGTGACGTGTCCGTCGGGGCCGACGATGTGGCCGATCAGGGCGGCGTTGTATCCGGTGCCGGCACCGAGTTCGAGGATGCGCTCACCGGGCTGGGCCTGGAGCTGGTCCAGCATGAGGGCGACGACGTCGGGCTGGGAGGCGCAGGAGATCGATGTGCCGTCGGTGTCGTACTTGATGTTGACCGGCGCGTTGGCGTAGGCGTCGCTGAGCGGCGCTTGCGGGACGAACAGGTGCCGGGGCACGGTGCGCAGGGCGGTTTCGACCGCTGGGGTGCGGGCGTGGCCGTTGGCCTGGATCTTGTCTACAAGGGTGTTGCGGAGCCGGGCGGCCTCGTCGGCTTCGGGCGCGGTGAGCGTGGCGGTGTTCACTGCCCCGACGCTATCGGCCTGGGAACCGGTTACTGCCGTGGACGCGGTGTTGTCACTTGATCTCATGACTGCCTCTCGTGCGATGTGGAACAGGGTGTGCTGATCCGCGGTGGGCAGACCTGCACGGTTGGCGTGGAAGATCACGTGGTGGGCGATGACGGCGCGTAGACCGCGGGTCAGTTCGCCTTGGAGGGCCAGGTAGGCCAGCGTGGTACCGGCGCGCTCGAAGGCGGCGATCCACTCGGTGTGGCCGTCGAGCGGGCCTCCTGCCCGGCACAGGCTGAGGGCTTCGGCGGACATCAACGTCTGCATGGCCGCCGGCAGAGCGAGGGACCGCTCGAGGACGGGCGCGCCGGGGCCCGGGCGCAGAGCAGCAGCCTTGGCCCAGGCGTCTCCTTGCTCGAACCAGTCGAGGTTCGCGGCGCGCATCAGGCTGCACATCAGCAGAACGGCCGTCTCGCGGCGGCCCAACGTTCGTGGCCATGGCCGGTAGTTGAGCAGGTGGCGGCTGTCCTCGTGGAAGAGGGCGTGCGCAGCCGTCATCGCGGCGGCACCGCCGAACGCGTCGGTCTCCGGTTCGTAGATGCCGGTCGTCCAGGACTGCGCGATGTTGTCGCGGACCAGGCTGTCCAGCACCGCCGTCACGGCCGGGACCGGGCGGTCGGCGAGGTATCGCAGGGGCCAGGGCTGCTTGTTCATGAACCACCAGCCGGTGAGCTGCTGGCCTTCTGCCTTGAGGAGTACCGGTGCGATGCGGTCGGCGGCGGCTCGCCGCGCGGTCTGCCGGTCGGGGAAGGTGATGTTGTGCTGCTGCCAGCGGTCGGGGGGCATCCAGTTTCCTCTCGGGGCTACGCGATGAGCAGGCAGGCGTCCCAGCTGGTGCGCGGCTTGGCACCGGCGGTGGAAAGAGCTGCCAGCGCTATCCCCGCGGCGCCATCGAGGAGGCCGGGTCCCGCAGGGTCGCTCACGAGCGCGGTTGTCGCCTCCTCGGGTGCTGCGCCGGGCGGGATGAGCGTGGCGAGCAGGCAGGGGAGGACGGCGCGCAGTTCGGCGGCGGTGGCGGGGGAGGCGTCGTCGGCAGTGCGGGAGGCGAGATGGGCGAGCCCGGAGACACCGTGGCAGAGCCCGGCATCCACCGTGGCGCGCAGCTGCGCGGGAGAGCAGGCCAGGGAAGGCGCATTCGTCGTCCAGATCATGCTGAAGGAAGAGCGTCGCGTAGCTGTAGGCGAGGAAGAACAGAACCTTCGCTTCTGTGGCTGGCTTTCCGGAGGGAGATAATATCGGGTCCAACGGGAAGCCCATATGTAATCGCACTCACATCATCGGGGATATGTTCAATGGTGCGTGGAAGAGTGAGGACCCCTTTACGGGATTCGACCGGATGAGTAAGAGTGGTATGAAGCGTTGCGAGAATAAGATTGCGAAGCAGCTTCGAGGAAACAATCCCGCCCTCAACTCAGGGCAGCTGAACTATGCTGGCAGCAGCGTGATACCTGAGAGTATCCGGATGGCCGCGTGCACCAAGGAAGGGCAGCTGTTCGACGTGACAGTGAAGAACGTTCAGGATTGGCAGACAATATGTTGAGCGTGTCGGCGCTCGAGGGGGTCGTGAGGGATCTCTCTGCGCACAGACCACCTGGGGTGAGAGGGGTCGATTTCGTGGAAATTTCCTCCTTGCTTGGAATTGAAATTCCCAGCGACTTCCGAGAACTGGCAGAAAGCTATCCGACCCTTGAATTCGATGGATTCTGGCGCATCCCGCTTCCAGTTCCTGGACGTGAACGAGACTTTGTCGACGGAATCTTCCAAGAGCTGGAAGTTCTGAGGGACCTCCAAGAGGAAGATATGGCCGAGGGGTATGTTGCGCACCCGGAACCCGGTGGCTTGATTCCGTGGAGCGAGTCGTTGTCTGGCGACGTCTTTTACTGGCGCGTGACGGGTGGGAACTCCGACAGTTGGCCAGTCGTTGTTAACAGTCGAAACTTGGAGTGGTGGGAATTCTCCGGCGGTGCGCTAGTCTTTCTTGTCGGAATTATCGATGGCAGCATCGAGCGGCGAGGCCTGCCAGGCGATGTACCTGGACCTAATCCCAAGGTCCGCGTCTATATGGGTTGACGGCAACAGCTAGACGAGTAGTTCCGAATGCGGAGTTCTCAGACGTGGGGAGGGTGTCCAACATCGGGTTGTGACGACCGATTTAGACACCCTCTTGACGGCACTGTACGTGCATGTCGATGACCGTTTTAAGACCCTGCGATGGCGTGGACGTCCGCCCCGGCTGACCGATGCCGAGCTGGTGACCCTGGCGGTGGCCCAGGCCGTGCTGGGCTTCCACGGCGAGGCACGATGGCTGCGCTTCGCTCACGCTCACCTGCACGGGATGTTTCCGTATCTGCCGCAGCGCCCTGCCTACAATAAGCGGCTGCGAGCTGCTCTGCCCCTGGTCAAACGGGCCATCCGGTCGCTGGCCGCAGATACCGACCTGTGGCTGGACCCGCTGTGGATCGTGGACTCCACATCGGTCCGATGGCGCCGGCCACCGTCTCGTCCACGACGGCGGTGAGGACCGGGCCTACGCGTGCATTGGGCATCTGGCGGTGCAGGAAGGCGAAGCCGTCTGCGGCCAGTTCGGCGGCGAGGTCTTCGAAGCTGGCGCGCGTGTGGCGGGGCCACTGGTGGAACGGGCGGACGGGCCCGCCGGGGGCCGGGCAGGGATGCGTGGTGAAGTCCTTGAGCTGGATGCGTGTGCCGCGTCCGTCGGGTACCTCTGGTCCGGCGAAGCGGATGGTTTTCGCCTGTGCGGTGCCGTGCCGTGCGGCGAGTTCGCGGGCCCAGTCTCTGGCGACGTGTGCGCTGTCGGGCTGTGTCGCGTAGACGTGGACTTTGACGGTTGCGGTGCCGCGTTGCAGCAGGGTGGGGATGAGCGTCTGGCCCGGTCGGTGGACGATGTCCGCGACCAGGATGGTCTCGGTCTTGCTGTTGGACCAGCGGATGTCTTTGTCGTAGTGCAGGAAGCGGCCGGTGGTCGCTGCGGTCAGGGTGTCTGCGAAGAGGTCCATGGTGAGGACTGACGGGTGCACGGGGCCGATGGTCGGCACGAAGGGCACCGCAACCACGGGGCGGAGCCAGTCCCAACGCAATGGCATGACGGAACGGTATGTTGCGCCTACAGACCAGTCGCGCGTGCGCCTTGCTGCACCCCATCGCCTCAGCCACGCTGTCCGGGCCGCCCGTCCTCCCGGAGGTGGAGGAACTCCCGGGCGCCACGCAGGGGGGTGTGCAAAGACCCCTGTGTCGTCTGACTGTCGAGACGCACGTCAAGGGCTCCGGGAACGGTGCTCTCGGCTCGGAGGCCGGTGGGCAGCCGGGAGTTGTCGAGACCGTCGCGCCTTGCGATGAGGAGGCCGAGTTCGTGGCGGCTCAGGGCATCGGCTCCCGCGGCATGGTGGATTCCCGCAGCGCTGCTCAGCGCCAGTTCCAGCACTGCGGCGGCCAGGTCTGAGACGTGGACCGGGCACCGAATGTCGTCGGTGAACAGGGCTCCGTCGACCGTACCAGCGGCGAGTTGGTGGACCAGGCGCTCGTGCACGGAACGCCCGTGGCCGATGATTAGCGACGTGCGGACGACGGCGGCTTTCGGGTGCACCGCGAGGACCCCGGTCTCCGCGGCTGCCTTGGCTGCGCCGTAGGGGGTGATGGGGTCCGGGAGACAGGACTCGTCGTAGTGGACGCGGCCGGCGCCGGAGAATACCGCGTCGGTGGACATGTGGACCAAGCGGGTTGCGCGCTTCGCTGCGACCATGGCGAGCTGGAGCGGGCCTTGTGCCGTAACCGCCCAGTCGGCGCGGCCGCTCGATGCGTTGATGACGACGCGTGGGTTCACCTCGGCCATGATGGCGTCGAGGCTTCCCGCGTCCCGCAGATCGAGGGGGCGCCATGCGCTCGGGGAGGCGGTGCCCGCCTTGGTCGTGTACGTCGCGACCGTCGTGTGTCCCGCCGCTCTCGCCTGCCGGACCAGTTCGGACCCCAGGAAGCCGGACCCGCCAACGATGAGAATCGTCATGTGCGTAACCGTAGTCCCGCGGGCCCCACGGGGACGGCGGCCACCCGGTGTTCGGGTGAACCGCCGTCATCGTCCGGCCGGGCGGAAAGCTGCTACGTCTGTGGATGCCAGATGTAGCGGACATCGGGCTCGCGCTCGTCGTTGCGCTGACCGTCGGTGCGCTCGGCCTCGGTGAAGCCGTGCCGCTGGTAGAAACGCCGGGCCGGGCCATTGACCTGGAACGTCCATAGCGACAGGCCGTCAGGCTGCTGCTGTTTGGCCAGGGACATGAACCGGTCGCCGAGGCCCCGTCCGCGCCATTGCGGTTCGAGGTAGAGCTGCTTCACCTCCTCTTCCTTGAGCACCAACAGGCCGACCACGCTGTTCCCGGTGACGGCGACCCAGGTCTCGTACTGCGGCACGAGCACGCGGGCGAACCAGTCCCGCACGTCGCGTTCGTCGTGTGCGCAGCGCACGGTCGGCAGCGCCGCGGCGTAGGAGCGCAGCCACACATCGGCCGCGGCGCGTGCGTCGGCGGCGCAGGCACGGCGGAGGAGGACTTCGTCGCTGGTCATGGCGTGGCCCGGTGCTACTTCCCCGGACGCCCGAGCTGGCGAACGGTCCATCCCGCAGCGCGCCAGGGCTCGGGGTCGAGGGTGGTCCGGCAGTCGACGAGCAGGGGGTTGGCCGGGCGGTCCACCAAGGTGTGGGGAACGGCCTGCCGGTACTCGGGCCACTCGGTAGCCAGGACGACGAGGTCCGCGCCGTCGAGGGAGGCGGCCAGGTCGTCGGTGTAGTCCAGCTCCGGGTTGCGGACCATCGCCGTGGGCACGGCCTGCGGGTCGTGGACGGTGACGACGCCGCCGGCCTGCTGGAGTTCCTGGCAGAGGGCAAGGGCCGGAGAATCGCGCACATCGTTGGTGCCGGGCTTGAACGCGGCGCCCCACACGGTGATCCGGGCGCCCTTGATGGGTCGGTCGCCCAAGGCACGGGTGATGAGCCCGAGGGCGACGTGCGTGCGGTGCTCGTTGATCTCCTCGGCGGCCCGCAGGAGGGTCGCGGCCTGCTCGGCGCCGAGCTGCCGGGCGGATGCGGTGAAGGCCCGGACGTCCTTGGGGAGGCAGCCGCCGCCGTAGCCGATCCCGGGCCGCATGCCCCCGGCGCCGATGCGGGGGTCGATGCCGAGGATGTCCACGATCTGGGAGACGTCGCCGCCCGCGGCCTCGCACATGTCGGCGACGGCGTTGATGTAGCTGATCTTCAAGCCCAAGAACGTATTCGCGGCGCCCTTGGCCAGTTCGGCGGTCTGCGGGTCGGTGATGAAGATCGGCGCGCCCGCGTCGATGATCCCGGCGTACACCGCGCGGATCGCCTTCTCGCCCTCCGCGGTGGAGACGCCGGCGATGAGCCGGTCCGGGCGGAGGGTGTCCTCGACGGCGTGGCCTTCGCGCAGGAACTCCGGGTTCCATACGACGTCGACCCGGTCGCCGGCGGGGGCCAGGCGCTGCGCGAGGGCGGTGACCTGGATGGTGGTGCCGACGGTGACGGTGGACTTCCCGACGATCGTGCACGCGCGGTCGAGGTGGGGAGCGAGCTGACGGACCGCGCCGAAGACCTGTGCGGTGTCGTAGGAGCGGCCGTCAGCGTCGATGGGAGTGCCGACACCGATGAAGTGCAGCTCGGCGAAGTCGGCGGCCTCGCGGATGTCGGTGGTGAAGCGCAGACGCCCGCTGTGGGTATGGCGGGCGAGCAGTTCCGGCAGGCCGATCTCGTAGATGGGGCATTCGCCGGCGTTGAGCCGATCGACCTTGGCCTGGTCGACGTCCACGCCGATGACCTCGTGGCCGAGCTCGGCCATCGCCGCCGCGTGCGGGATGCCGAGGTGACCGCAGCCGATCACGGAAACACGCATTGCAGGTCGTCCTTGTCTCGTCGGGGGCACACCGACTTCGGTGAGCTCCCCGACGCTATCGGTTGGCGAGCACGCCCCAAGTCGGGCTGCTCAAGGGTTCGTTGGAGTGTTCGATCGGGCGACGCGAGTCCGGTCGCGGCGCCGGCGGTTCAGCTCACGGCGTCCAGCGCGCCGGACAGCGCGGTGGATAGGAACTCGATGTCCTCGTCCGTCGACGTCAGCGGGGGCGCGACGACGAGCCCTTCGCTCTCGGGCTCCCCGGCGCCGGTGAACGGGTAGAAGAACACGCCTCGGTCCTCCACGGCCTTCATCACGGACCAGAGCTTTCCCGGGGCGACCTCCATCCCGTAGAGGAATCCGCGCCCGCGGATGTCCCGCACCGGCCCGGCACCTTTCAGCGACGTCATGGCCTCCCCGAGGCGGTGGCCACGCGCTGCGAAGGCGACGAAGTCCATCTCCTCCAGCTCGTCCAGGACACCCAGGCACGCGGCTGCCATGAGGGGATGGGTGGCCATGGTGCCCATCGCGGGCAGCGGGTCGCAGTCCTCGTGCCGGACCCACCGGGCCAGCTCGGGTGACACCAGCACCGCGCCGACACTCGTGTATCCGCCGCCCAGACCCTTGGACAGGATCACTATGTCGGGTTCGCAGCCGTCCCAGTGATGGCTGGCGAGCGGGGTTCCGGTGCGCCACATCCCGGTCAGCACCTCGTCGTGGATCACCAGGACGTCTCGCTCTCGGCAGATCTCCGAGACCCGCCGAAGGTAGCCGTCGGGCGGCACGAAGCCGCCGCCCGTGGTCCCGTTGATGGGCTCGAGCAGTACCGCGGCGACGTGCTCGGCCCCGCGGCGGTCGATCTCCTTCGCGATCTCGTCGGCGCACGAGGCGTCGCAGTCGCGGTCCGTGTGGGCGTGCGTCGGCGGGTAGGGCGCTGGGAAGCCGGGGCAGAGCCCGAGAGCGTCCTGCGGGCGGGGCCTGCGGGCGTGGTTGCCGGCCAGGGCGAGGGTGAGCGCCGACATCCCGTGGTAGCTCAAGGTCGAGGTCAGGATGTCCCCGCGCCGCTTCCCGTCGCGTACCCGGGTGATGTTCCGCGCCAGGCCCAAGGCCACCTCGACGCCGAGCGTCCCGCACGTGGTCAGTGCTACGGAGTCGTCAGGCCGGCCCACGGCGCGGCACAGACGTTCCATCAGTTCCATTTGGATGTGGGGCTGGACGACGGCGGCGCCGCCGAAGGAGTAGCGGAAGAATTGCCTCTCTATCCGGGCGTGGACCTTGGGGCTGCTCTGGCCCACGTTGGTGCAGAGCAGCCCGCTCGATCCGTCGAAGATCCGGGCGCCGCCCGCAAGGTGCAGCCATGGGCCCTGTGTTCCCACGACCTCGAAGTCCGGCATGGGCCTGGATGACGTCAGTAGCCGCTCACGGTTTTGCGCGTACCGATCCACTGTGGGGAGTCCCTTCTCGGGTGTGCTTACGGATGGGGGCCGCGCACGAGCGCCGTGCGCGGCCCCGGGAAACCGGGCCGATCAGGCGGCGGCCTGGGTGACGGGGACGTTCACGCCGAGGTGGTGGCACAGCTCGATGAGCGTGGGGATGGCCTCGGCCTTCACGATCACGTCACCGTCCTGCGGGCCCTCCAGCGGGTAGGGCATGTACGTGCCGAACTCCTCCAGACCCTCGGTGTCGATGTAGAAGACCTTCATGCCGCGCTCGCGGGCCCGCTTCTGGACCGACCGCCGATCGGCGTGCAGGCCGATGACCAGGAGCGCCTTCGCCTCGGGGTGGAAGGGCACCGGCGGGATCTTCTGGTCGTAGCGGCGCACGAAGTGCTCCGCGAGCCCGGTCCGCGCGGCGAGCAGATCGAAGTTGTGCTGCATCACTGGGCCGACGAAAGCCCCGGCGTCGTGCAGGGCCTTGAGCGCGTGGTGTGCAGCCGTCGGTTCGGCGAGGAAGCTGACGCGGAACATCGTGACCAGCTCGTCCGCCTTCGCCGTGGCGTCGAGCAGCATCTCCCGCACGAGCGTGTCCTTTTGCGGGCTCAGGACGAAGGGGTGCGTCTGCTTCATGACGTTGTCGGTCCGCTCGGTGACCCGGTACGCCTGGTGCAGGAAGTGCAGCGGTGGCACCCCGGCCTCCACGCTCGTGCCGCAGCCGATCTCGACCTGGAACGGCAGGTAGTTCTTCAGCTCGCTCAGGTCGTCGGCATAGGTGGGGTTGCCGCGCTCGTCCTTGATGCGGATGCCGCCCGCCAGGACGTTCCACGGCATCTGTCGCACGTTGCGCGTCACCGCGAAGTCCTCGGAGACGAAAACCACGTCGAGGGAGCAGAACCCGGCCGGCGTCTCCCGCGAGGCTCGCTCGTCCTGCGGGTGCGTGTCGTACGGGTTGACGGTGACCCGCAGGTCGCCCTTCGACCACATGGTGTCATCGACCTGCCGCCATCCGCCTTTGGCGAGCCAGGAGCGCACGTTGTCGCGGTACTCGCCGATCTCGGCTTTCGGGGCGAGGACCGACGCGTACAGGTACAGGTCCGAGAGAACGAGCCGCGGCACCGGGAACGTGTAGTCGAGGTCGAACCGGTAGCGGTAGTGCACGATGCGGCGGCGGCCCTGCTCGTCCTCGGACCATCCGGACTGCACGGCGTTCGCTGGGTCCTGCGTCCGGCGCCAGATACCCTCTTCGATCGCCCGGGGCCGTTCGTGCTTGGCGCCGGCGAAATGCTTCTCCCAGGTGGCCACCTGGGTGTCATCGAGTTGTTCGATCACGGGATAGGGAAGGAACATCTCGTCCTCCTAGTGAGCGGCGTTGGAGTAGCGCGTGCTTCCCGGCCGGGCTTGGCTGCCATTCCGCTGCAACGCGGGGAGGCTGCTGCTTGTGCGGTCGCGTGGCCGTGCTCGGACGGGAAGTTGGAGCCCGCCCCGCCTGCGCCATGTAGTAGGGCAGGTGCCCGGCAGCAGGCCGGGGCGGGAGTCTGAGGGTGCGGCGTTGGCATTCTTCGAGAACACCACCGGCATGACGGCCGTGGTGCGCGGCCAGCAGAAGGTGCAAACGCCTCAGGATCTGCGATGCCTGAACCGTCGGCGCGGGGCCTGCGGGCCGCTGCCCTTGCGGCTGGCGTGAGGGGCGCTTGCCGCCCCGCGGACGGAACGTCGTACCGGATTTCGGAAAGGGCATCGTGGACAGAGCCGTACGCAAGCTCTCTCCTTCGTGGAAGGGACAGGGGAGGGGGACTACCGGACCTGCTGGCCCTCGGCAGATGCGCGGCTCGTGTCCGCTTCCGCCATGGCCTGCAATTCGGCTGGGGACACGGCCGTGACACTGTGGACGCTGTGCACGGTGAAGCTGGCCAGTGTCCAGCGGATCTCCTTGTCCCCGATGTGGACATGCTGGAGTTCGCCGGGCCGGCTCCCGGGGTGGGGGAGAGGAGCCAGCGTCTTTGGGTCATGGACGATGCCAGCCACGCCCCAGAGCACGGAACGTTCCACAAGCGCGGCCACATAGCCGCGCCGGAGGTGCGGACAGTATTGCGTCGCCTTTACTGCGCAGAGGGGGTGCACGGGCGGTGCAGTGGTGGTTTCCCCTTCGTAGATCGGGGTGCTGCCTCCCACTAGCTGAAGGGTGCGTCCGTTGCTGAACCATCCGAGAACGCACTGTCCGCACAGCTGGCAGAGGTCGTTACGCATCGCCAGCTTTTGCCGGTGCGAGTTGTTGCGCAGGAAGTCCGGCCGGCCGCAGCCCTGGGCGAGGCCGGTGCGTACCCACAGCGCCTCCAGGCGCCGGTCGGCCATCTCGGTCTCGTCCACATAGCCGATGCGCAGGCCGCGGGGACCGGGGACTTTGATGATGCGCGGCTGGGAGACCTGCTCAGCGGTCCACGAGGTGATGTACGGAACCCGCACGCCCCGCCACAGCAGCGGCTTCACCGAGCCACCGTCCCCGCAGCACTCAGGGAGGCCGCGATCGTTGCACCGCGTGTTGTCCGGAATTGCGCAGGACAACACCTTCGGCACTCGTTCGTTTCGGATGTGCCTTCGACGCTGTCGAAGACGGGCGGTGTGAGCGCAGCACCCTGTTGGCCAGGGGAACCAGCGTCGTGGCTTGGGCCCCCTGCCCCGCCCCGGACCACGGTCCGGTCCGGGGAACGAGAGGGCTGAGGGGGTGCTGCGCCAGGAAAGAGGAAGGCGGGATGGTCGGGCTGCATGGTTGTTGTCTTTGGTCTGCGTCGCGGATAGCTCTCGGTGGTTCACCCGGCGCGGGGTCGGCTGTAGCGCGCTCACAGTGGAGGGCGCGTCAAACAACCGTCCACGCACCGGGCTGTATGCCGCGCTGGGCAACGGGAGTGCCTGGCGAGGGGCGTCAGAGGGCAGCAGGCTCGTCATCCGAAACGCTGCATCCAGCCGACGGGTGCGCTGGCCTCCTCACGGGTCGGAACGAGGTCGGGACGGTGCCAGACCCCGTTGAAAGCGTCGAGGCCGTGCGTGGTGACGATCTCTTCAACGCTGTCGACGGCCCTGGTGAAGTACTGGAGCGTCTCGGCGCGTTGGAGGGTGTCGGCAAGGTCTCTGTAGCGGTGAGTCGCGTGCGGGCTGATCTCCTTCAGCGACACCGGGGCGCCAAGGAGCTTGGCTGTGATCTGCCGGTCGGCCCAGTAGGCGTGCCCTTCCACGAGGAAGCCGTAGTCGCGGTCGGCTATGCCTCGCAGCTCCGGGTAGTAGCTGTCCTGTAGCCGCCACATCGCACCGTCGTCCGTGGCGTGCTGGGCGACATGGGTCAGCTCGTGGCAGACGACCTTGGTGAGCACCTCCTGGTCGTTGAGCTGCCCGGCCTCGTGCACGGACTGGGGCAGGATCACCAGCTCGAACTGGCCTTGGCGGAAGTCGACGACCTGGGCGCCGATCAGGGGCCAGATCCGGTGCCGGCCGTTGCACTGGATGTAGTGCTGAACCTTCGCCTGGCGCCTGCGCCTTCGTGGTGCGCGCAGCCCACGGGCTTCGTCCCGCCGCAGCCGTGCGCTGCGGCGCTGGTGCACCTTCAGCCATGCGCGCGGGGACAGGGTCCGGATGACCACCGTGTCGGGCAGTACCAGCACCGTCACCACTTCGACGAGCGGGGCGGTTTCGGCGGCGACGGTCTCAAGGCGCTGCGCCAGGTCGTCGAATCTGCCGCCTGCGCCATGGTGGACGGTGATGTTCATGCGTTCCTCTGAGGAGGGGGTGGACGGGCAGGGGCGTGGGGGTGTGCGCTCCGCCGCAGGCCTGGCTTGGACGCGCGGTCTGCGGCGGGGCTGGGGGCCCGCGCATGGCAATGCGGATTTCACGGGGTGGCGTGCGCGGGGGCTTTACAGGGCGGCCGCCGGGTCTGCTCGGGCGTGCCGGGTGAGGTGGGCGAGGCGCACGGACCACTGCGTGTGGTCGGTCTCCTCGCCCGGGTGGCCGTGTTCGTGGAGGAGGTTCTGGGCGAGGCGGATGCGCTGGACTTCGCCGGTGCCGGCGGGGGCGTAGGTGGTTTGCATGTCGCGCCAGACCCGCTCTGCCTGAAGGGTGTTGGGTTTGTTGGGTTTGTTGGGTGGGTTGGTGGGTGTGTGGGCGGTGTGGGCTGGGGTTTGGGATTCGCTCGGTCGGTTGGTTTGGGGTGGGTGTGGTCGGGATTCGTGAGGGGTGGCCGGTATCCAGGTGGTGGTGGGGTTGCCGGCTGGGGGAGGGGTTGTGGTGTTGAGGCTGGTGGGGTCGGTGTCCGGTGACGGTGGTGACGGTGGTGGTGGTGGGGTGGGGGAGGAGGGGTTTGAGGGGGAGTTGGTGGATCGGTTTGTGCTGGCGGGGTTGGGGGCGGGGTTTTCGGACGGGTCGCTGGCGCAGGACCGGGCGGCGGTGGCGGGGTTGCGGTCGTTCACGGGGTGCCGGCTGTGGGCGGTTCAGGCGGCGGATGTGGATGGGTGGCTGGTGTATCTGCGCCGGGAGCGGGGGCTGGCGCGTTCCACGGTGTTCGACCAGGTGTGCAGGGTCGCCCGTTTCTATGATTTCCTGCTGGGCCGTTATCAGAGGGCGGTGTATGAGCGGACCGGGTATGTGCTGGTGCAGCCGGTGGACGAGTTCAACCGGCCGGGCCGGCCGGCCGGGGGTGTGGTGCGGGTGCCGCCGTTGGCGCGGGAGGTGGCTGCCTTGTTCGGGGGGTGGCGCCGGGAGCTGCCCGGGGCGCGGAAGTATCTGCCGGCGGTGCGCAGTTATGTGGTGGCGTCGCTGTGGTGGCGGGTGGGGCTGCGGATCGGTGAGTCGGTGATGCTCGAGGTCGGTGACTGGTATCCGGACCTGGGAGCCAGGGGCAGGCTGCATGTCCGCTACGGCAAGGGCAGTGGGGGGCGGGGGCCGCGGCAGCGGCTGGTGCCGGCCATCGACGGGGTGGATGTGCTGCTGGGCTGGTGGCTTGCCGAGGTCCGCCCGTATTTCGGGGACGACTGTGACGATCCGCGGGCGCCGATGTTTCCCAGCGAGCGCCGTGGCCGCGACGGGCGGCGTGCGCGGGCGGGCGCGCAGACCGGGCGGGCGGCGCTGGCCGATGCGGTGCAGCGCCATCTGCCGGCCTGGTCTGGGCGGCTGACGCCGCATGTGCTGCGCCACGCGTGTGCGTCGGCGTTGTATGAGCGCGGCGTCGATCTGAAGGCGATCCAGGACCTTTTGGGTCATGCGTGGCTGTCGACCACGACGGGCTACATCCATGTGCCGAGCGGGCACATCGAGCGGGCGTGGGACCGGGCCAATGCGCGGGTGGCGGGCCGGCTGGGCGGCGGGGAGGTGCGCTGATGCGGTGGGAGTTGAAGGCGCGGGCGGCCGTGCGGGGGATCACCACGTCGGCGGAGGTACGCCGGCGGCTGGCCGCGGCGGGCCTGCGGGTCAGCGCGGGCAAGATGTCGGGGCTGTGGTCGGGTACGCCCCTCTCGGTCCGCCTGGACGACCTGGAGGTCATCTGCGCGGTGCTGGGCTGCGGGCCCTCGGACCTGCTGGTGGCCGATCCGGCGCCGCCCGCCGGACCGCCCGCCGGACCGCCCGCCGGACCGCCCGCCGGACCGCCGGGCGGCACCGGTGTGCTCGGGGCCAGCGCGGCGCGGCCCGGGCCCGCCGCTGCGCACGGGACG
This sequence comes from Streptomyces rishiriensis, assembly GCF_030815485.1. Taxonomy (NCBI): domain Bacteria; kingdom Bacillati; phylum Actinomycetota; class Actinomycetes; order Kitasatosporales; family Streptomycetaceae; genus Streptomyces; species Streptomyces rishiriensis. Next base: position 473,428 of record NZ_JAUSWV010000001.1, read on the forward strand.
GTTCCGGCAACATCCGCGCAGCCGTGCACCGGGCCGGCGGCGCGGGCGGGGGTGCGCCGGCTGGTGCCGCCGCTGTGAGCAAGCCGGTGTCGGACAAGGGGATGTGCCGGGTGTGCGGGCAGCGGCCGCGGGCGTTTCCCCGGGCGCCGTACTGCTTTTCCTGCTGGCCCGGCGGGCCGGTGGTGCCGCCGCCGTGTCTGCGCTGCGGTTCGTCGGGCCTGTACTGGTCGGCGGGCCTGTGCCGGCGCTGTCACCACTCGGCTGTGCCGCCGCCAGATGCGTGCCGCAACTGCCTGGCCTGGGGGGCCGCGCCCCGGCGCCGGCTGTGCCAGGGCTGCGCCGCCTGGTGCTACCGGCACACCACGCGCGGCGCCTGCACGGTGTGCGCCCACACGGCGGTCCTCGACGGGGACGGGATCTGCCGACTGTGCCGCAAGCAGGCCGCGCTGACCCGCAGCCTGCACACCCGTACCGACTGGAGCCAGGTACGCCGCCACGGGCAGCAACTGTTCATCGCCGACCTCTTCACCCACCACGGCAAGAGCCCCGCACACAATCCCCCCGCCACCGCACCGGCCGACCCGGCGCCCCCGGAGCCCGCCTGCCCCGACCCGGCACCCCCGGAGCCCGCCTGCCCCGACCAGGTACGCCCGGAGCCCGCCTGCCCCGACCAGGTACGCCCGGAGCCCGCCCGGCCCGACCAGGTACGCCCGGGGCCGCCCGGAGCCGGCCCGGCTCCCCTCGAGCCGGTGTGGGCGGCGGGGTTTCGCCAGCCGGCGCTGTTCGAGGTTTCCCGCAGCCTGCGTCACCGCGGGGGGACGGAGGGCCTGGCCCGGCGTGCGGATCCTCATCTCGCGGCATGGACCGACCGGTTCATCACCGAGCGCGCCCTGCGGGAGGGATGGGACCGGGACCTGTCCCGGCGGGTAAGCACCGGCACCCGCATCGCCCTGGGCTTCCTCGACACCCCCGGCGTCAGACTGACCTCCACCGACGTCGCCGTCCTGAAGGACTTCAGCCTTCCCGCCGCGCGGATCACCGCCGTCCTCGAGGCCACCGGCCTGCTCGACGACGACCGTGTCCCGGCCCTGACCCGGTGGTCCGAACAGCGCATCGCCCCCCTGCCCGCAGACATGGCCGTGCAGGTGAGGACCTGGCTGGCCGTGATGCGCGACGGCAGCACCACACCGCCGCGGCGCCGGCCCCGCACCGAGACCACCATCCGCCTGCACCTGTACTGGGCGCTGCCCGCCCTCACCGGATGGGCCGCCGCCGGCAAGACCACCCTGCGCGAGATCACCCCCGCCGACGTGGATGCCGCACTCCCGCCCGCCGACGCCCACCGCAGCCAGATGTGCCAGGCACTGCGCTCGATCTTCCGCGTCCTCAAAGCCCGCCGCCTGCTCTTCACCGACCCCACCACCCAGCTCAGACCCGGCTCCTACAACCCCCTCACCCCCCTGCCGCTCCCCGTGCAGCACATCCGCGACGCCCTCACCTCACCCGACCCCGCCACCGCCCTGCTGACCGCCCTGCTCGCCTTCCACGGCCTGAGCGCCCACGAGGTACAGCACCTGAAGCTCACCCACCTGGACGGTCCCCGCCTGCACCTCGAGGGCCGCACCGTCGTCCTCGCCGGCCCCGTCCGCGACCGCCTGACCGCCTACCTCGACCACCGCACCCAGCACTGGCCGGCCACCACCAACCCCCATCTGTTCATCCACTTCCGCTCCGCCACCAGTACCGCCCACGTCAGCCACGACTGGATCCACCACCGCCTGGGCCCGCACCTGAGCGCCCGCGCGCTGCGCAACGACCGCCTGCTGCACGAGGCCCTCGCCACCGGCGGCGACACCAAACGCCTCATCGACCTCTTCGGACTGAGCACCCGCGCCGCCCAGCGCTACACCGCCTGCCTGGGCCACTCCGACCCCGGCCAGACACCGTGACCGCTCGCCACCCCGCACGCGCTCTAGGGCATTCTGTTTGGATCATTCGGCGCTGCGTAACCTCGCTCCTCAGGACAAGGGAGGCACGGGGGCGTGGGAATGTTCAGAAGGAAGCGCAGTGGGCAGCGGATGCCTCCGCCCGAGCTGGTTGCCGAGGCCAAGGCAAATCCAGGGGGCTGGGTATACGAGATCGACGGGAACATGGTCGATGATCCGAACGGGGGCTGTGCCCCCTGAGGCCATCATTGCGGCTTGGCAGGTAGACGCTCGCGGGAGGCTCTCCGGCGGCTACCAGGCGAATCCGAACTACCGGCCAACACCAAGGTGACGCCCGCGACCGGTCCCCAAGATCTGCGCCAACCCCGCTTGAGCAGCAGACGTCCGCCACTTCGGGAGGCAGCTGATTCCGATCCTGTTCGGTTTCCCCAACCTTGCGCGGCACAGGTACAAGTGGCCCCCCATCAGCTCACGCGCGACCGTGTTGTGCGCCATGGCGAAGGAGCGTATGACTGAGCGGCTGGATAATCGCTGCCGCCAGCTGCGGCACGGCTGGAGGCGGGGGCATGCAGGACGCGGTCTACGGTCTTCTCGGTGCATTGGGCGGTGCTGTCCTCGCAGGAGCCGCCACGTATTGGGGTCCGCTACAGGCTCAGAAGGCAGCACGCCGAGAGGCCGAACGGCAGCGCGAGCAGGCGCAGGCAGAAGCCGCAGCGGCGAAGGTACATGAGCATCGGAGCGCTCAGGTAGCTCGCGTAGCCCTTATCCGCAGAGTGGTCGGCAACTGGTGCCACCTGCTGGAAGTGACGTTAGACGAGGTCCAGCAGGGCCATCCAGCCGAGGACTTCTGGCAGGGCGCTCACCAGGCCAGACACGCAGTAGCTGAGGCGATCTACGATGGCCTTCGTGACGGGTTCGCCATCGTCGCCACGAGAGACAGTGTCAGGCGCAGGCGGCGGACCCACGTGCCACTGAGTCCCTTGGTACGGCGCACTGACCAGCCGCTGGGAAGGATCCCTGTCAGCGATCGCACCATGAGAGTGCACGAATCCGAGCAAGAGCTGATCTTGGATGCTCTCGACCTCGCCACCTCACGCGTAGGCGTCCTGGTCAGGTTGCCTACGGACGACTCCCGATATCAAGAAGCACTTCAATCTGCGCGAATAGCGCTCGACGGAGCAGGCCAAGCTCGAGCCGACCTCTCCGTCCAACTCATGCAACGGCTGATGGACATAGCCGACCTGGACGTCATCGACACACGTCGCGACTCGGGGCCGGCCAACCCGTGACCGCACCACATCCGACGAACGCTACAGCGCACGCGTCTGGTCGCGAGTCGAAGCTCACGGATTGCAAGTAGGCGATGCAGGTGAAGCCGATGCCCGGCCTTGAAGGCGTGGGCGATCGGCTTCACGTAGGCAGGTGCGCCAACACCTGGCCTCATTCCCTGTGTGCGCCGGTTGGAGCCAGTAGCAATCAGGGTCCGGGTTTTGACCTGGCCGGAGCCGCGGTCACGCCCGTGGTTAAGAGGATGACCTAGGCCACCCAGGAATATTTGGGTCCAAGCGGCACGGTATTGAGTCAACCCAGGTCAGAACTGTTCCGAACTGTTCCGCTGCCTTGGGACCGGCGAGTCGAAGAGGTGCTCTTAAAACCAATCTCCCGGGCTCACGAGGAGGCCCCGACAGCGCCATGACCTGCGGTTTTCCCCCTCCAACGTTGTCGCAAATGCTGGGGCACACTGTCATCTACTCGTGGTAGGGCCCCGCGCAGCGCTCTGACCTGCGGCGTTGCCCGCGAGTGTTCTCCCATCCGGTCCCTGACATCCGGCTCATCATCGTCTTCGTGCACGACGACAACGCTTTGGATCGCTGGTGAGCCAACGTTTTGAGCGGCTGTCATATGTGACTTATGGGCTGGGATGCTTGCGGGCAGCAGGGCCTGTTCGTGCGTCAGGGAGCGCCAACTCCCGTTCAGCGTGCGGAAGGCCATCACCGGTTGGAGCCAAGTAGCACCGTCCGGCGATCCCTTGGTCGCCGGACGGTGGTAAGGGAGATCTTCATGGGCGGAAAGCCCTCCGTCGCGGCGCTCGCCGTGGCCACCGAGTCGGCATCGTCCGGCGCCGACACCAGTGCCGCCAGTGTCCGCTTCGGAATGCCGCACGCGCTCGTGATCATCGCGTGCATCGTCACCGCGGCGATCCTCGCCCCGGCCGACATGGGCGTAGACGACGTCCTGCTCCTCCTCTCGGGTGCTGGCAGCATCGGCGCCGCGATCGTCGTGGTGGTGGTGAACGGCGGCCGCCGCGCTGGCCGGATCGGCCGCCTCGTGCGCGCCTACTTCAGTGCGGGAAACTGAGGTGGCCGCCGTGGGGCGCCCCGAGAAGCCGGTGGACCGCACGGTCCGGGAGCGCGCGGACCTTGCGGACTTCCTGCGTGGCCTCAAAGCCGCCGCCGGCATGACCTATGAGCAGATGGCCAAGGAGACGAACGGCGTGCCGTCGAAGGCGACGTTCGAGCGCGCCGCCTCGGGCAGGTCCGTCCCGGCCTGGGACACCGTCTCCGCCTTCGTCTCGGTCACCACGACGGTCGAGACGTGGATCATGGCCGCCCGCGAACCCATGATTTACGCCCGGCAGCTGTGGACCTGTGCGCGCCGGGCAACCCGGGCGCCGTACTACGTCCACAAGGCCCCCGATCCGGAGATCGTCTGGGGTGTGGCGGACTTCAGTCGTGCACTGCGCGATCAGCACGTCTGGGCCGGTTACCCCTCCCCCAGGGAGATGGAACGGATGGCCGGCCCCGGCGGGCTGCCGAGCACCACCGCCCGCCGCATCATCCAGGGCCAGATACTGCCTGTCGATCCCGCGCAGGCCATCGCCTTCTTGGAGGTCTGCGGCACGGCTGACCTGGCGTCATGGATCGCAGCAGGGCGACGGGCCCTGGAACATGACAGGCCCTACGACGTAGGTACCTACGCCTGGGTCAAAGCTCACAAGCGGATACTTGCTGAATTCAGCACTGCTGCAATGGAAGATATCTTCGTGTAAACGCAGGCCGCATTGGAGCACCTTCGGGTGGGTTTCCGTTCGAGGGTGTTCCATGTTTACGGCTAGATTTCCTAATGAGCCGTCCGTAACAAATGAAAAGCGGTCGGCGTACAAGGTAAGGCCGCTTCCGGTGGTGGGTCAGAATCCCAGATCCTACACAGCACATAATGTGATGCAGTCACGCGTCTGAGTGTCCTCGGGGGGAGTGGCCGGGATCCGCCAGAGGCCAGACTGCATCACGTGGCCCCCGGGGATCCCGGTGTAGGCCATAACCCGCGCCCCGGGACGGCAGGATATGGCTGATCTGGTATCAGCGGAGGTAGCGCGCGCCTCGTCTTTGAGGGACCGTCAGGGAGCCCGTGGTCGACCATGGACTCCCTGACCGTATACAGAACTATCTGACGCTCCCTCACTCTTCGCTGCCCGGCGAAGCCGGTAGGGCGGGAGCGCAGCGGACGCCCGGATTCCCGCTTGCGGGAATCCCCCTATCCGCGCTTGCGCGGATAGGCACGTCTTTAGAATTCCGTTTACGGAATTCATTCCCGCGTTTACGCGGGAATCTCGAATTGCGCTTGCGCAATTCGCGCTCTATGCCCCGGCTTGCCGGGGCATTACCCGCTCCGCG